>NZ_CAJMZF010000005.1:0-286783 GCF_905220245.1 Paraburkholderia sp. J63
GATATCCGTCATTTTCAGTTCCTCCGGGCAGCGAGAAGTTGCGAGACTCGCCTTCCCGTCACGTTAAAAACTCTTCACCGCGCGTCGCCACGGGATGCGCGGCGCGCGCTTCAAACTCATCCGGGCGGCGAAACAGCCGCGAAATCCGGCCTTGCGTCACTCGCGCTGCTGCACGTAGCGTCCCGGAGCGGGCTCGATCTCGGGAAACTCCGCCGAGCCGGCCTGCGCGCGCGGCTTCACTTTTTTGCCGCCGAACTGGTCGAGCCACGCGGCCCAGGTCGGCCACCAGCTGCCCGGCTTTTCCTCGGCTTCGCCGAACCACTCGTCGGCCTCTTCGGGCAGATGCTTCGTATCGGTTTCGACACTCCAGTAGCTGCGCTTGTTCTTCGAAGCCGGATTGATCACGCCCGCGATATGCCCCGACGCGCCCAGCACGAACTTGAGCGGCCCCGAAAGCAGCGGCACCGACGCATAGGCGGTGCGCCACGGCACGATATGGTCCTCGCGCGAGCCGTAGATGAACGTGGGCACGTCGATGCGCGAGAGATCCACCTGCTCGCCGCAAACGGTGAGCGCGCCGGGCTCGCGCAGCTTGTTCTCGAGATACGTATTGCGCAGATACCACGCATACATGGGACCGGGCAGGCTCGTCGAGTCGCTGTTCCAGTAGAGCAGATCGAACGCGGCGGGCGTGCGCCCCTTGAGGTAATTGTCGACGACGTAGTTCCAGACCAGATCGTTCGGGCGCAGGAACGAAAACGTGTTCGCGAACTCGACGCCGCGCATCAGGCCCGGCGTCCCGCCGTTCTTGCCGCCGATGGTCTGCTCGCGCATCTGCACGTGCGCCTCGTCGACGAACACGTCGAGCACGCCCGTATCGCAGAAGTCGAGCATCGCCGTGAGCAGCGTCATCGACGAAGCGGGATGCTCGCCGCGCGCCGCCGCGACGGCCAGCGCCGTAGCGAGCAGCGTGCCGCCCACGCAGAAGCCGAGCGTGTTGATCTGCTCGCGCCCACTGATGCTGCGCACCGTCTCGATGGCGGTCAGCACGCCTTCCTCGACGTAATCGTCCCAGCCCTTATGGGCGATCGACGCGTCGCCGTTGTGCCAGGACACGAGGAACACCTGCTGGCCCTGCTCGAGCGCATAGGCGACGAGCGAATTCTCGGGCTGCAGGTCGAGGATGTAGTACTTGTTGATGCACGGCGGCACGATCAAGAGCGGCCGCTCGCGCACGGTCGCCGTGCGCGGCGTGTACTGGATGAGCTGGAACAGCGCGTTCTCGAACACCACCGCACCTTCGGTGGTCGCGAGATTGCGGCCCACCACGAAGCGCGACTCGTCAGTTTGCGAAATCTTGCCGCGCGACATGTCGCCGAGCAGATTCATCACGCCCTGGCGCAGGCTCTCGCCGTGGCTCTCCAGCAGCGCGTGCTGCGCGTCGGGATTGAGCGCGAGGAAATTGCTGGGCGACGCGGCCGCCGTCCATTGCTGAACCGCGAAGCGGATGCGCTCGCGCGTTTTGGCATCGGTCTCGATGGCGTCGACCATTTCATGCAGGTAACGCGCATTGAGCAGGTACCACGCCGCCGTGAACGCATAGGCCGGCGTGGCCTTCCATGCGTCCGTGCTGAAGCGGCGGTCCTTGAGTTCGGGGGCCTTCGGCGAAGCGGCGGACGCCTCGCGCAAAAGCTCGAGCGCCTCGCGCGAATAATCGGCCTGAAGGTGCTGCAGACGCGAAGGCTCGATCGAGGCCGCGGGAAGCTTGAACGCCTCGAACGCGCCAAAAGCCGAACGCATCGCGGCAGGATTCATCGCGGCGCCAAACGCCGCCTGGGCCGGATTGAACGCGGGATTCGACGCAGCCGCGCCATTCACCGCGCCGGGCCAGAATGCGCCGGGTTGCCCCGCCACCTGGCCCCAGTGCTGCGCGCCCGATTGCTGCGCAGCATCCATGGCGCTGCGCCATGCCTGTGTCCACGCGTCGAGCATCTGTTGCATGCCCGCGGCGTCCGGTGTGAATTTCGGAATGAAAGACTGTGCACCGTCGGTTGAAGCGCCCGCGCCCGGGGTTGTCGAGGAACGTTGAGATGCCGTCATGCCCGCTTTTGACCGATGTGTCCCGGAGGACTGGTTGAGAGGCAGGTGGTCCGCGCGAGGCGCACTGCTTAACGTGCGCCTTGCCGCGTCCTGTCCCGTGGGTGAGGGACATTCTTGCTCCCCACTGCAAAGCGTGTCAATGCTTGGTCCCGATTTTGCCGCACTGCGATAATTTTTTTATTATCGTTTTCCCGATGTAAGCCGGTCTTAAATTGGCTGTCACAGTGCGCGGCCCATCACAGTGCGAGAAAAAGCGCCTTGCGTGCAGGTGCTTGCAGTGCAATGCGCGAATCGCCGATTCGATCCGCATTGCATGAAATGCCGCGCTTCGCACCGATGGTGCAGTGCGGAAAATTCGCCGAAGCCAAGCTTAAAATCGGCGTTTGAAATGCCGGGTTTGAATGCTCAAACCCGGCACGGCGAGGCCTCAGGGCGCGAGCCAGATGAGCGCGGCCATGCGGCCGGTCACGCGCTCGCGGCGATACGAGTAGAACCGTTCGCGATCCGTGAACGTGCACATCCCTCCGCCGCTGATGTGCGTGACGCCGATTTCGGCGAAACGCAGACGCGCGAGCTTGCCGAGATCGGCGAGATATTTTCCGGGCGCTTCGGGGCGCGGAACGAACGCGGCAACAGTATCTACACGCAGCGCATCGCCTGCCGCTTCCACGTGATGAAGGAACGCGTCACGCACGTCCTCACCCACTTCGAATGCCTGCGGGCCGATCGCCGGTCCAAGGTACGCGTGCAGTTCGCTCGCGGCGCAGCCCGCAAGCTCGGCCACGCGCCGCGCGGTTTTCTCGATGACGCCCGCGGCGAGCCCGCGCCATCCCGCATGCGCCGCGCCGACCGCCCGGCCCGCGCCGTCGCAGAGCAGCACCGGCATGCAGTCGGCGACCATCACCGTGCAGGCGATGCCGGGCTGGTTAGTCACGCTCGCGTCGGCTTCGAGCGGCGTGCCCGCGCGGGCCGCTTCGAGCGCGGCAGCAGCGTCCACCACCACGGGTCCGTGGATCTGCTTCAGCCACGCTGCCGGCACGCCCGCATACGCGAGCAAACGCGCGCGATTGGCCTCGACATGCGCGAGGTCGTCGCCGGAAAGGCGGCCGAGATTCAGGCCGCACGGCAGTTCCTCGCCACCTTCGTGCGCCGAGTGCGCCGAGTGCACCGAATGTGCCGAGTGCGCAGCCTGCCAGCGGCCGAACGGCGGCGCGCTCACGCCGCCATTGCGCGTCGTCACGATCGCGCGCACGCGCGGCGCGACGTTCCAGTCCGGATGCAGCAAGTCGGCGGAAGTCAGTTCGGGGCAGGTCGTCATGCGGGCTTGTCCTCTTCGCCTTCGTCGTGCTGCTCGTCGTCGCCTTCTTCGTCGTCTTCGTCGCCGTAATCTTCTTCGTCGCTGCCGATGACGTAGCCCTCGTCGGTGTACGCGCTGTCGAACATCTCGTCGTCGAAGCCATGTTCGTCCTCGCCCTCCTCGCTGCCGAAGCCGAGCGCGGCGATGAGCGCATCCATGTCGTCGGGAACCTCGGCGCGCCATTGCATCGCGCGGCCCGTGACCGGATGGATCAGGCCGAGGCGCCAGGCGTGCAGCGCCTGGCGCGCGAAGCCGTCGGGCAGCGCCGCGACCGAGCGCTTGCCGCGCGCGTGCCCGTAGACCGGGTCGCCGAGCAGCGGATGGCCGATAGCCGCGCAATGCACGCGGATCTGGTGCGTGCGCCCCGTCTCCAGGTCGCAATGGATCGCGCTCACGGGCTGGTTATGCCAGAGAGTCTTGTCGACGCGCCTGAAATGCGTGCGCGCAGGCTTGCCCGAGGCGCCCTGCACCACCGCCATGCGCGTGCGCTCGCGTGAATCGCGGCCGATGGGCGCGTCGATCGTGCCCTCGTCGCGAATATTGCCCCACACGAGCGCGAGATAGCGGCGCTTCACCGTGCGCGCCTGCAACTGGCGCACGAGGTCGGTCTGCGCTTCGAGCGTGCGCGCGACCACCATCAGCCCGGAAGTCTCCTTGTCGAGCCGATGTACGATGCCCGCGCGCGGCAGCCCCGCGGCCGCCTCGCCGTAGCGATGCAGGAGGCCATTGAGAATCGTGCCGCTCCAGTTGCCGGCGGCCGGATGCACCACAAGCCCGGCCGGCTTGTTGATGACGAGGATGGCGTCGTCTTCGTAGATGACGTCGAGCGGCACCGGCTCGGGCGTGAACGCGAGCTGCTCGGGCAGCAGGTCGGGCACGAGCTCGATGACCGCGCCGAGCGGCACCGGCTGGCGCACTTTGGCGGGCTTGCCGTCGACGTGCACGCGCTGCGCCTCGATCCAGCCTTGCAGACGGTTGCGCGAAAATTCGGGAAAGACTTTGGCGAGCACCTTGTCGAGGCGCTCGCCGGCGAGCTCGTCGGGCACTTCGGCGCGACGGGCTTCCTGCTCGGCCTGGGCGCGACGCGTACGCGGAGCCGTGCCGGATGCGCCGCTGGACAAAGCGGCGGACGTCTCGCCAATGAGGTCGTCATCGAGCGCGTCACCGGCGGCTGCGTCATCGCGCTCATCGCCCAGGCTATAATCGCTGATGCTGTTTTGGGCGCCGGGAGCGCCGGCCCCCGGAATAACTGAACGGGTCATTGAGTCTGGGTCACCTGTGGACCTGAAGCTGGACTGGATAAATGCGAGCCTTAAACACGATTACGAAACTGGCCCAAGATGCAGTGGCCCGAAACGCAATGCGCGCGTCGCGAGCGCTGACGCTCGGCAAGATTGGCAACGTTATTCGCATTGCCGCTTGCGGCGTCGCACTTGCGGCGGTCGCGGCCTGCCACGGCCTGCCGCAAAAAACCGACGAAACGGCAACGTGGAACAACAACAAATTATATACGGAGGCCCAGGACGCGCTCTCCGGCGGCGACTGGGGCAAGTGCGCGAAGTACTTCGAGGAACTCGAAGGCCGCGACCCGTTCGGCCACTTCGCCCAGCAGGCGCAGATCAACGTCGCCTACTGCAACTGGAAGGATAACGAGAACGATGCCGCCGACCAGGCGATCAACCGCTTCATCCAGCTGCACCCCGATCATCCGGACATCGCCTATGCGTACTACCTCAAGGGCATGATCCACTTCAACGACGACCTCGGTCTGTTCGGCCGCTTCTCCGGCCAGGACATGAGCGAGCGCGATCCGAAGTCGCTGCGCGAGTCGTACGACGCGTTCAACGTCGTCGTCACCAAGTACCCGCAGAGCAAGTACGCACCCGACGCGGCGCAGCGCATGCGCTATATCGTGAACGCGCTCGCCTCGCACGAAGTGCACGCGGCCGACTACTACTACCGCCGCGGCGCCTATGTGGCGGCCATCAACCGCGCGCAGCTCGCGATTCAGGACTACAAGAGCGCGCCGGCGATCGAAGACGCGCTGCACATCATGATCCTCTCGTATCAGAAGCTCAATCAGCCGCAAATGGCCGACGATACGCGCCGCGTGCTGGCCGCCACGTTCCCGGACAGCCCGTACATTACGGGTCACGCGCGTCCCGGCAAGGAAAACAAGTCGTGGTGGCAGATCTGGTGATCGCCGCTTCGGCCCGATAAAAAAATCGCCACGGTTTTCCGTGGCGATTTTTTTTGCCTCAGCGCTTTAAGCCATCGAGCAGCGAGAGCAAAGACGGCGCACACAAGGCGCGCCGCGCTCGTTCAGTCGCGTTCGAACAGCGCGATCGACTCGACGTGCGAGGTATGCGGGAACATGTTGACCACGCCCGCGCCCTTGAGCCGGTAGCCCGCTTCGTTCACGAGCACGCCCGCGTCGCGGGCCAGCGTGGCCGGGCTGCACGACACGTAGACGATACGCGAGGGCAACGGGCCTTCCCCGCTCTGCGCAATCTCGGCCAGCGCCTGCGAGACCGCAAGGGCGCCTTCGCGCGGCGGATCGACGAGGAACTTGTCGAAGTGGCCGAGCGCGCGCATGTCGTCGGCGGTGACTTCGAACAGATTGCGGCACGCGAACGACGTATGGCCGTCCACGCCGTTGGCGCGCGCATTCTCGAGCGCGCGCGCGGTCAGCGCATCGCTGCCTTCGATGCCCACCACCTCGCGCGCGAGCCGCGCGAGCGGCAGCGTGAAGTTGCCGATGCCGCAGAACAGGTCGAGCACGCGGTCGCCCTGTTCGGGCGCGAGCAGACGCAGCGCGCGGCCCACGAGCACGCGGTTGATCTGATGATTGACCTGGGTGAAATCCGTCGGCTTGAACGGCATGCGGATATCGAACTCGGGCAGCGTGTAGTCGAGTGCCTTGTCGAGCGGATAGAACGGAAACACCGAATCCGGGCCCTTGGGCTGCAGCCAGAATTGCACGTTGTGCTCGTCGGCGAAGACGCGCAGCAGGTCTTCGTCGGCGGCGGTCAGCGGCTCGAGGATGCGCAGCACGAGCGCCGTCACGCTCGAGCCCACGGCGAGCTCGATCTGCGGCATGCGGTCGCTAATCGACAGCGCCTCGACCAGCCGGCGCAGCGGCACGAGCATGGCCGACACGTGAGGCGGCAGCACCTCGCAGCTCGTCATGTCGGCGACATAGCTGCTCTTGCGTTCGTGGAAACCCACCAGCACGCCGCCCTTCTTCGGCACATTGCGCACGGTCAAACGTGCGCGATAGCGATAGCCCCACGACGGCCCGTGGATCGGCCGGAACATCGTTTCCGCACGCACCTTCGAGAGGTGCGTGAGATTGTCTTCGAGCACACGCTGCTTGACGGCGATCTGCGCGCGCACGTCCAGATGCTGCATCGAGCAGCCGCCACAGGTGCCGAAGAACGCGCACTGGGGCTTGGTGCGAATCACGCTCTCGCGCAGCACGTTCACGACCTGGGCCTGCTCGAAAGTCGGCTTCTTGCGGTAGCTCAAATAGGTGACGCGCTCGCCCGGCAACGCGCCCTCGACAAAGATCACCTTGCCGGGCTCGCCCGTTTCGGTGACGGTGCGGCCTACGCCACGCGCCTCCATGTCGAGAGACTCGATTTCCAGAATCGGGGCATGAGCAACCGACGCTTCCATGGCCGCGCGTTTCTCGGCGCGGCGTTCGCGTTTGCTGAGCTTCTTCGCGGGCACAGGCATGGGCGCAGCAGTGGCGGACTCGGCACGGCCGGTCTCGGCGTGGGCCGTTTCGGTTTGAGGGTCGGGGGCAGCTTGGGACACCAGCGGGTTCCTGACAGACAGTGGGGGTGAATTTTTCAGGCGAAGGCGAGATTGTAGTCGATTCGGCGTCGGCGCCCCTACGCGCGCCGTGGTGCGGCACGTTCACGCTGGCATTCGGGCGCATCGCCCTGCCGTCTGAATCCGTGCATTCGCACTATGCGCTTTCAAACTATTCCGATATTCGATGTCCACCCCGGTCCGTACGATGTTTCTAGCGACGTGCCATATCAAGCCGAGGCCCGACATCATGAATACCTTCATCTCCACTCACGATTTTGCAATTCCGCTCGCCGTGCTTTGCGCTGCGGTCGTCCTGCTCGCCCCCTACCTGGAGTCGCAGCCCAGACGCGCGGGCACGCGGCGCGAGTCGTATTTCATCGCCGCCGCCGTGCTAGGCAGTCCGGCGCTGATGATCGGCGTCCTCTACCTCATCGTTCGTTTGCTGCTCGATTGAGCGGAACGCCCGGGACTCTGACGCATTGATTTGAGACGAGTCCGATAGGAAGCTGCGCGCCGACGGCGTACAGATAGCGCACCCATCATGATCTTCGGGTTTGACATGAACAAACTGCTTTATGCGACGCTGGTCGCAGCCCTTCTTGGCGCGAGCGCCTGCACGTCGCCGACTCCCGCACCTGACGTGACGATTTCCTCCATCACGCGAGGCATGACGCAAACCGACGTCATCAAGCGCATCGGGCCGCCCGACCGCATGGTTGGCGAAAACGGCAACGAGTGCTACCAGTATGCGCTCGGCAAAGACGACGACGTGCCGTTCGCCGTGTACTTCAAGCAGCGCGTCGTCGCGGCGACAACCCGCGCGAATTGCAATCTGTCGGTGGTACGCGCGGCAGCCGGACCAGCCGTGGCCTATCATTCATCGGACTACGCGGTCATGCGCCGATAATCCGCTCGCGGCCTGCCTTCGCGGAGCCGCCCTGGCGTCCGGCGTTATCCGCCGCTCAACGTTGCGTGAGCCGGAGCCAGTCATGAAACTCGTTAGCTGGAACGTGCAGTGGGGGCGCGATGCCTCAGGCGTCGTGGACCTCGCGCGCACGGTACGCGAGGCACGCCGCCTCGCCGATTTCGACATCCTGTGCCTGCAGGAGGTCACCCGGGGCTTCCACGCGCTGCCGGGCGGCCCCAGCGACGATCAGTTCGCCGAACTGGCAGCGCTTCTGCCCGGCTTCACGGTGATCGAGGCCATCGGGGCCGATCTGGGTGTCGATCCAGGCGCCGACCTGAGCACCGCGTCGCGCACGGGCCCCACGCCGCGCCGGCAGTTCGGCAATGCGCTCGCCACCCGGCTGCCCGTCGCCCAGATCTTCCGCCATCTGCTGCCCTGGCCCGCCGACCCTGCCGCGCCGTCGATGCAGCGTGTCGCGCTCGAAGCGGTAATCGACGTGTCCGGGGTGACCTCATCGGGCGGCGCACTGCGCGTGCTCGTGACGCACCTCGAGTTCTATTCCGAGCACCAGCGGCTCGCGCAGATAGATGCGCTACGGCAACTGCAGCAGGAAGCCGCGGCCCACGCCGCGCATCCGGCCCCCGCCGAAAATGCCGAGGGACCGTTCGCACGGACCGCGCGACCGGTAAGCGCAATCGTCTGTGGGGATTTCAATAGTGCTTTCGACAGCGCCGCTCACGCGCGCATGCTCGAGCCGCTTGCTGGCAGCCCGGCATTCATCGATGCCTGGACGACGCTGCATCCCGGCGCGACGCCGCCGCCCACGGCGGGTATCTACGATACGGAGCAATGGTCCGACGGGCCGCTCGCCTGCGATTTCGTTTTCGTGACCGAGGACTTGCGCGCCCGACTCAAGCGCTGCGAAATCGACGGCGCCACGCAAGCCTCGGATCATCAGCCAATCGTGCTGGAACTAGACTGACGACGCGTTCGCGCAAGTACCCAGCGGACACTGCCCCGAGCACGCGCAGGCTCAGTTGCCGAACGCCTCCAGATATTCCTTCCAGTGCGGCGCGGGCTCGGCCGCGAGCGATTGCTTCACGAACTCGATCTCATCGTCGTATTCGCGCTCGGTGAAGCCGCCGCGCATCTTCTGGAAGCGGCAATAGAGCAGATACGTGTTGACCACGTCGGTTTCGCAGTAGTTGCGGATTTCCTCGATGCGGCCCTGCTGGAACGCCGTCCACACCTGGCCGCCGTCCATGCCGAGCTTGCCCGGAAAGCCGCACAGCTTCGCGAGCGCGTCGAGCGGCGCATTCGCGCGCGGCTGATACATCGCGAGCAGGTCCATCAGGTCCGTGTGGCGCGCGTGGTAGCGGCTGATGTAGTTATTCCACTTGAAGTCGCGGTCCTCCTCGCCCATTTCCCAGTAGCGCAAGGCGCGAATGCCATGCACCAGCGCCCGGTAGTGCAGCACCGGCAGGTCGAAGCCGCCGCCGTTCCACGAGACCAGTTGCGGCGTGTACTTCTCGATAGTGCGAAAGAACGAGTCGATCAGCTTCGCCTCGCCGTCCTCGGGCGTGCCGAGCGAGCGCACGCGAAAGCCCTGGCCGTCGCGGAACACGCACGAGATCGCGGCCACGCGCTGCAGGTGATGCGGCAGGAAATCGCTGCCGGTTTTCTCGCGGCGCGCGGCGAACGCGTGCTCGGCCACTTCGGCGTCGGTGAGCGAAGCGGGCAGGTCTTCGAGACGGCGAATGCCGTCGACATCGGGAATCGTCTCGATGTCGAATACGAGTACAGGAACTGTCATTCAAGTAAACGGCAAGATGCGCTGCGAGCTGCGCAGCGGAGTTTTATAGAACGGCGTCCTTGCGCACGCCGTTCGAGGCGAAAAAGCGCTTGAGACGCACCAGCGCTTCCTGCTGGATCTGCCGCACGCGCTCGCGGGTGAGGCCCATTTCGTCGGCCAGTTCTTCGAGCGTGGCGGGCTCGATATGGTTCAGTCCAAAGCGCCGCTCGATGACGTGGCGATGCTTGTCCGACAGCCGGCCGAGCCACGCGCGCGTGAGCGTCTCGAGCTCGCGGTGCTGCACTTCGGCGTCGGGCGACTGGCTCTGGTCGTCGGAGAGGAGATCGAGCAGGCTGCTCGCCGGATCGAGGTCGAGCGGCGCATCGAGCGAAGCGGTGTGCTCGTTGAGCGCGAGAATGTCGGTGACTTCCTCGGTGGTCTTGCCCGTGAGATAGGCGATGTCGTCGATGCTCGCGTCGCGCCGGTCGGAGGCCGAATCGGCGTTCAGCGAATTCTTCTCCAGATGGCGCTTGGCGCGCAGCACCTGGTTGAGCTCGCGGATCACGTGCACCGGCAGGCGCACCGTGCGCGCCTGGTTCATGATCGCGCGCTCGATGCTCTGGCGGATCCACCAGGTGGCATAGGTCGAAAAGCGGAAACCGCGCGTGGGATCGAACTTCTCGATCGCGTGCATCAGGCCGAGATTGCCTTCCTCGATCAGGTCGAGCAGCGGCACGCCACGGTTCAGATAGCCCTTCGCAATGCTGACGACCAGGCGCAGATTGCGCTCGATCATCACCTGCCGCGCCTCGAACTCGCCGGCCTTGGCGAGGCGCGAATAGCGCTGCTCTTCCTCGACGGTGAGCAGCGGCTTCACGCTGATCCGGTTCAGATAATGCTGGATGGTGTCGGCCGTAAGTTCGGCCTGCAGGATCGCGCGAAAGTCGTCCGCGTCGGACGGCGCTTCCGCGGGCTCTTCGGTTTCGCGGCCACCCTCCTCGGACGCGGACTCGCGCTCCTCGAACTCGCGCGCGTTCTCGACTTCTTCGTCGTCGCCCTGCCGAGCGCCGTCCTCCACCGAAACCTGGGCGGCTTGACTGTCAGACTCGGACTGCTGCAGACGGCGCTTCGATTTCGGCATGGTCGGCTCGCTTTATTGCGGCGGCAAATACTTCAGGGGGTCGACGGGCTTGCCCTCACGGCGTACTTCGAAATGCAGCATCACGCGGTCCGAATCAGTGTTGCCCATTTCGGCGATTTTCTGACCCTTCGTGACCGCATCTCCTTCTTTTACCATCAAAGCCCGGTTGTGTGCGTACGCTGTCAAAAACGTGGCGTTATGCTTGATGATAATGAGATTGCCGTAACCGCGCAGCCCATTTCCGGCATAAACCACCCGCCCATCGGCGGCCGCCTTGATCGGATCGCCAGCCGCGCCGCCGATATTGATGCCCTTGTTCTTCGAATCGTCGAAGCTGTTGAGCACAGGGCCGCGCACTGGCCACGCGAGCGCAAGGCTGCCGGGCACCGCGGCCATGTCGCCACCGCTCGCCTGCGGCGGCGGCACGGCGGCAACCGGGGGCGCCGACGTCGCGTTCGCGCCCGAGCCGTACATCGGCGGCATCGCGGGCGATCCCGGCGCGGCCGCGCCCGGCACGGGTGCCGCAATGACGCCCGGCGTGCTGGCCACGCCATTGCTCGCCCCCGGCGGTACGACGCGCAACAATTGATCCACCTCGATCTGATTCGGATTGGTGAGATTGTTCCAGGTCGCGATGTCGCGGAAGTTCTGACCGTTTTCGAGCGCAATCCTATAGAGAGTGTCGCCCGGCTTCACCCGGTAGTATCCCGCAGGCGGCGGCCCGAGCGGCACCGGCGGCTGCGCGGCCGCGGTGCCGAGCGGCGCGGTACGGTCCACGACGGGCGCGTTGTCGAGGCGCGTCGCGCAGGCCGTCAGCAGGCAGAGCGCGATGACCGAGGCGCCGTTACGGGCCGCGGTCAGGTCGATATTCAAACGTTTTCTTTGCATCGCGCGCAACATACTCATCGGTTTCAAATCACTCCGGATTTTAAGGGGACAAAGAAAACACGATCAAGCCGCGACTCGCGCCAGTGCGCCAGGCCCGTACGCTCGACGAGCGTGAGCACCTGGGTGGCCTCGCCCTGCTCCGCGACCGGCGCAACGAGCCGCCCGCCAATGGCGAGCTGCTCCAGCAGCGCCTGCGGCACGTCGAAGCCGGCGGCGGCGATCACGATCGCGTCGAACGGCGCTGCCGCCGGCAAGCCGAGCCGTCCGTCGCCATAGTGCAAGCGGATGTTCGGGATGCGCAGCGGGCGCAGGTTCGTCTTCGCGCGTTCGTATAACGGCTTGATGCGTTCAATCGAATACACGTCGCGTGCAATCCGGCTCAGCACGGCGGCCTGGTAGCCGCAGCCCGTGCCTATTTCGAGCACGCGCTCGAGGTTGCGGCCCGCACCCGCGAGTTCGAGCATGCGGGCGACGACCGAAGGCTTCGAGATGGTCTGGTGATGACCGATCGGCAACGCCGCATCTTCGTAGGCCTGGGTCGCGAGGCCGGGGTCGACGAACATGTGGCGCGGCACGCCCGCGAGCGCCTGGAGTACGCGCGGATCGGCAATGCCATTCGCACGCAGGCGTTCGACCATGCGTTCGCGAACCCGTTCCGAAGTCAGCGCGTGCGCGCCGTTCAGCGCGACGCCGGGCGCCCCCGAACTGGGCGCCACGCCCGCGCGCGCATTATTGGCGGCGGGCCGCGCCTGGTTAGTCTTCTGGGCGGCCTTGGGCGCGGGCGTTGCCGCAGCGGAAAAGGACGAAGCGGAACGCAGCGCCGGTTCGTTGCGGCGCGCGTCGGACTTGCGCGCGGGCGACGCCGCGGCATGCAGCGCGCCGGGCGCCTTGGCTGGCTGAATGCCGCCCGCCTTGCCCGCGGCATGCGCACCGGGCGCCGCCGACGACGCGCCCGTCACCGCTTTCACCCCCGCGCTGTTCGCCGGCGCGGCTTTCGCGACGGGATTGATCGCCCGCTTCGATGCACCGGGCGCATTCGCGCGGCCGAGCGGCGCACGCGCGTCGCCCAGACGACCGTCATGACGATCCTGGCCGTCGTGGCGTCGCGGCTCGCGCACGAGATCCGCGAGACCGAGCGGGAAACGCTTCGTGCGCTCGCCCGTCATGAAGCGCTGCCGCCTTGACGCACCCATTCGTGCGTCGCTGGCAACATCTGCGTATGAGTCAGGTCGAGTTGCAGCGGCGTAATCGACACGTGGCCGTGCGACACCGCATGAAAGTCCGTGCCCTCGCTCGCGTCGAGCGCGCCGCCGGAAGGGCCGATCCAGTAGATCGGCTCGCCGCGCGGGTTGGTCTGGCGGATCACGGGCTGCGAGGGATGGCGTTTGCCGAGGCGCGTGACGCGCCATTCGCCGAACGCTTCGTACGGCAGATTCGGAATGTTGACGTTGAGCAGCGGGTTGCCCGGCAGCGGGTTCGCAAGAAAATGCGCGACGATCTCGGCGGCCACGCGCGCGGCGGAGTCGAGATGCACCCAGTCCTTGTCGACGAGCGAGAACGCAATGGCCGGCACGCCGAACATGATGCCTTCGGTGGCCGCGGCGACCGTGCCCGAATACAGCGTGTCCTCGCCCATGTTCTGGCCGTTGTTGATGCCGGACACCACGAGATCGGGCTTGTGGTCGAGCATGCCCGTGAGCGCGATATGCACCGAGTCGGTGGGCGTGCCGTTGACGTAGTAGAAGCCCGTGCTCGCCGAGCGCAGCACCGAGAGCGGGCGCCACAGCGTGAGCGAGTTCGAAGCGGCGCTGCAGTTCTGCTCGGGCGCCATCACCGTGACCTCGCCGAGCGGCTTGAGCGCTTCGTAGAGCGCGGCAAGGCCTGGGGCGAGATAACCGTCGTCGTTGCTGAGTAGTATTCGCATCCGCCGATTGTAACCGAGGAAAGAAGGCAGGCGAACGACAGGCCGGTGCACGCCGCGCCGCCGCGCAGGTCTCGATGTACGGCGCATTCCGACGCGCGCCGGGAATCTCGCGCACACCGCCTTTCGCACCGTTTTCGCCGCCCTTGCATGCGCTTTTCGTTCGTCTTTTCCGGCCGTTTTTTTCCGCGCGTTTGCCGCGCATTTGCCACGCCTCTACCCGCTATGTGCCGGATTTTTCTCCCGTCCTGAAAAATAAACGCACGGTCGTTCGCACATCTCCGGATTGCCGTACACTGTGACGCTGTGCCGAATCCATATCGACCTACCCCGAAGACAGGAGACACGATGCGCGCAATCCGCTGCAACCAGTACGGCCCGCCCGAGACGCTCACTCTCGAAGACCTGCCCGATCTCGTGCCCGGCGCGGGCCAGGTCGTGATCGACGTGAAGGCGGCCGCGGTCAATTTTCCGGACGTGCTGATCATCGAGAACAAGTATCAGGTCAAGCCGCCGCTGCCCTTTACACCCGGCGCCGAAGTCGCGGGCATCGTGCGTGCCGCCGGCGAGGGCGTGAAGCTCGCGCCGGGCACGCGCGTGGTCGCCTATGTGGGCAATGGCGGGTTCGCCCAGCAGGCACTTGCCGATGCCGCCGCGTGCGTGCCGCTGCCCGAAGGCGCCGACTTCGCCACCGCGGCCGCCTTCACGCTCGCTTACGGCACCTCGCATCACGCCGTGGTCGACCGCGCCGCGCTGCGCGCCGGCGAGACGATGCTCGTGCTCGGCGCGGCGGGCGGCGTGGGGCTCGCGGCCGTGGAGATCGGCAAGGTGCTCGGCGCGCGCGTGATCGCCGCCGCATCGAGCGACGAAAAGCTCGAGGTCTGCCGCCGCTTCGGCGCCGACGCCACCATCAACTACAGCACCGAGGATCTGCGCGAGCGCATCAAGGCGCTCACCGACGGCAAAGGTCCCGACGTGATCTACGACCCGGTCGGCGGCGTCTATGCGGAGCCGGCGTTCCGCAGCATCGGCTGGCGTGGCCGCTATCTCGTGGTTGGCTTCGCCAATGGCGAGATTCCGAAGCTGCCGCTGAACCTTACGCTGCTCAAGGGCGCGAGCATCGTCGGCGTGTTCTGGGGGGATTTCGCGCGGCGCGAGCCGCAGCACAACGCGGCGGCGTTCGCGCAGATGGTCGGCTGGATCGGCGAAGGCAAGCTCAAGCCCTATGTCTCGAAGCGCTATGCGCTCGCCGATGTCCCGCAGGCGCTCAAGGACATGGCCTCGCGCAAGGTAACAGGCAAGATCGTGATCGAGCCCTGAGCGGCAAGCCGCGCGTTACTCGTGCAGGCAATAAAAAGGCTCGCGCGCGGCGAGCCTTTTTCACGTTTTCAGCGCGACGACAATGCGCGCGCCGCTACACGATTTGTTGCGCGCGCAACTGTGCGATGCTGTCTGCGTCGTAACCGAGTGACCGCAGCACTTCGTCGGTATGCTCGCCCAGTTCGGGGCCGAGCCAGCGCGTATCGCCCGGCGTCGCCGAGAGCTTGGGCGTGACCGCGGGCAGCGCGATATCGACGCCCTCGCCTTCCCGCGCGTCCTTCTTCTGCCAGTGGAACTGCTGGATCATCTGGCGCGCGGCGAACTGCGGATCGGCGAACATGTCGGCCACCGTGTAGATGCGGCCCACGGGCACGTCGGCGGCATTGAGCACGTCGAGCGCTTCGTCGATGGTGCGCGTCGAAAGCCACGCCGCAATGGCGCCGTCGATCTCCGCGGTGCGCGGCACGCGGCCGTCGTTATGCGCGAGACCCGGATCGTTCGCGAGGTCGTCGCGCCCGATCGCCGTCATGAGACGCTTGAAGATCGGATCGCTGTTGCCGCCGATCACGATGCTGCCGTCGCGGCACGGATACGTGTTCGACGGCACAATGCCCGGCAGCGAAGCGCCCGTGCGCTCGCGCACCATGCCGTAGACGCCGTACTCGGGCACCACGCTCTCCATCATGTTGAACACGGCCTCGTAGAGCGCGACGTCGACGATCTGGCCACTGCCGCCGTTCATGTTGCGATGATGGAGCGCCATCATCGCGCCGATCACGCCGTGCAACGCCGCGATCGAATCGCCGATCGAGATGCCGATACGCGGCGGCGGCAGCTCGGGATAGCCGGTGATGTGGCGCAGGCCGCCCATCGACTCGGCAATTGCACCGAAACCCGGACGGTCGCGATACGGACCGGTCTGGCCGTAACCGGAGAGCCGCACCATCACGAGCCCGGGATTCTCCTTTGAGAGCACGTCATAGCCGAGCCCGAGCTTTTCGAGCAGGCCGGGCCGGAAGTTCTCGATGACGATGTCGGCCTCTTTGGCGAGGCGCCGCACGATCTCCTTGCCCTCTTCGGCCTTGAGATTGACGGTCACCGACTTCTTGTTGCGCGCCTGCACTGCCCACCAGAGCGAGGTGCCGCCCACTTCGGGATAGAGCTTGCGCCACTTGCGCAGCGGGTCGCCGCCCTTGGGGTCTTCGATCTTGATGACCTCGGCACCGAATTCGCCGAGAAAGCGCGCCGCGAACGGGCCCGCGATCAGCGTGCCGAGTTCGAGCACTTTGACGCCCGCCAGCGGGCCGGCGCTTTTCGTGCCGGATTCAGGGAAAGGGGCTGCGTTCATGGGTCTCCTTCCATGTTCTTCGAAGCTGTGCGCGACAAGATGCGCGTCTTGCCTGTTGCTATCGAGCGGCCACGCTCATCGACACGAAACGGCGCTGCGCTACATCGAGCGCCGGTCGAGCATCGCACGCGCAATGGTGCCCGCGTCGACGTATTCGAGCTCGCCGCCCACGGGCACGCCGCGCGCGAGCCGCGTGACGCTCAGGCCGCGCGCCTTGAGCGTCTGGCCGAGGTAATGCGCGGTAGCCTCGCCTTCATTCGTGAAATTGGTTGCGAGCACAACCTCCTTGACGACGCCATCCGAAGCGCGCTTCACGAGGCGGTCGAAGTGAATCTCTTTCGGGCCGATGCCGTCGAGCGGACTCAGATGGCCCATCAGCACGAAATACAGCCCGCGATAGGTCATGGTCTGCTCGAGCATGATCTGGTCGGCGGGCGTCTCCACGACGCACAGCAGCGTGGGATCGCGCTCTTCGTCGAGACATGTTTCGCAGACCTGAGCTTCGGTGAAGGTATTGCACTTCTCGCAATGCTTCAGGTGATCGGTCGCGAACAGGAGCGCGCGGCCGAGCTTTTCAGCACCGTCGCGGTCGTGCTGCATCAGGTGATAGGCCATGCGCTGCGCCGACTTCGGCCCGACGCCGGGCAACACGCGCAGCGCCTCGACGAGCGCCGCCAGGGCGGAAGGTTGTTTCATGCGGATTCAGCGTGGCAAGGCATAGTCGAGCGTGACAGCGCGCGGCTGGATGGGGTCGAAAATAACAAAATACGCGCACACAAGCGGCGTGCGCTCAGGCGCGCCGACATCGAATACATGCGCGGGGGCCGCAAAGACCGCCGCGCGCAAGGCGGCACGCAGCCACGGGGCAGCGCGGCGCCTGCTTTAGAACGGCATCTTGAAGCCCGGCGGCAGCGGCAGACCGGCGGTCATGCCGCCCATCTTTTCCTGCGACGTGGCTTCGGCCTTGCGCACGGCGTCATTGAACGCGGCGGCGACGAGGTCTTCGAGCATGTCCTTGTCGTCGGTGAGCAGGCTCGGGTCGATCGACACGCGGCGCACGTCATTGCGGCACGTCATCGTCACCTTCACGAGACCGGCGCCCGCCTGACCCTCGACTTCGATCTGGGCAAGCTGCTCCTGCATCTTCTTCATGTTTTCCTGCATCTGCTGGGCTTGCTTCATGAGCCCTGCGAGTTGACCTTTCAACATTTCACTGCTCCTTCTGGATCGGGTGATTCAAATGTAGTTCGATCGCACGCGCGGCGCGCATGTTCTTGCTCGCGCGCCACGCGGCGCAATTCAGTGGGCGGCCTGGCTGCCGCCCGGCGCGGCCTCGGGCGCGATCGGCCGGATCGAGCCCGGCACGATGCTCGCGCCGAAGTCGCGAATCAGTTGCTGCACGAACGGATCGGCGCCAATTTCGCGCTCGGCATCGCGCTGACGCTCGGCACGCGCGGCGGCATCGAGCGCGGCCGCCGTGCGGCGCGCGGGGCCGACCGTCACGTCGACTTCCACGGGCTTGCCGAGGCTTTCGGCCAGCGCCGTCTTGAGCCTGGCGACCTGCGAGGCCTCCGCGTACTGCGGCACCGGCACGCTGAGCTTGAGGACGCCGCCTTCGAGCGCGGTCAGCTCGCTGTTGAACGCGAGCTGGTACGAGATGCCCTTGAGCGGCAGCGTCGCGGCGAGCGCGGGCCAGTCGCCCGTGAAGCCGATGGCGTCGAGCGGGATGCCCGGCGGCAGCTTGCTCACGTCGACCACGGTCACGGACGGGGCCGATTGCGCAGGCTGCGAGGCTCGCGGGGCTGCGGACTCGCTCTCGTATGCGGGCGCGAAGCTGTCGTCGGGACTCGCGAAGTAAGCGTCGTCGGCGCTGAGCGGCACGTAGTCGTCCGGCGGGATGTCGTCCCACGGCGGCTGATTGCCCCCCGTGTCCTGCTGGGCGCGGGTCTCGCGCGCGGGCCGGCGCGCCTGGGCTTCCTGTGCGGCCGCGGCACGGCGCGCGGGATCGGGTGTCGGCACCTTCACTTCAGCGCGCGGCGCGGTGGGCTTCGCGGTGGCTGCTGGGGATGCGGCGTTAGCGCCTCCCCGCGAGCCGCGCTCCGTCGAAGCGCGCATGCCCTTACTGCGCAGCAAGTCGAGTGCCGCGCTCGCACCGCCGGCGCCGCGAGCCGCAGGTGCCTCCATGGCCGGTGCTTCGTGCGTCACGGGCGCTGCTGGCGTCTCGATGGCGGGCGCAGCGACCGGTGTCGGCGCTGGCTGTGCTTCGATGGTGGGCGCAGCAACCGGTGTCGGTGCAACCTGCGCTTCGGGCTTCACATCGTCGCCCGGGGCGACGGTGTTCTCATCCTCCCAAGGCGGTACGACGCGCGCTTGCGCAGCGTTCTTCGCCACGGACTCAGTGGCCGCCTGGTCGTCCGCGAGCGTGGCCTGTGCGTCGTCGGCGCGCTGCGACGGAGCAGCGGCGCCCTGCTTCGCGTCTTCCGCCCCAGCAGCAGGAAGCGGCGTGCTCACGACTTCAGCCTTCGGTTGCTCAACACGCGGTGCAGCGGCCACCGGCCGCGCAACGGCCCGCTCGGCGCAAGCAACGCCCCCCGGCGACGCACCCGCCGCCGAAGCGACCGCCGATGCAGCCGCGCGCACACCGGTGCCCGCCGCAGCCGGCTTCGTCGCGGGCGCGCTGCCGACACCGCCCGCGCTCACCGAAGGCTCGAATGCCAGCATGCGCAGCAGCGTCATGGTGAAGCCCGCGTACTCGTCGGGTGCGAGGCCGAGCTCGCTGCGACCCAGCGTGGCGATCTGATAGAAAAGCTGGACCTGCTCCGCGCTCAGCGCATCGGCGAAGCGGCGCAGATCGTCGGCCTCGGGCCATTCGTCGAGCACCGAAGCCGGCGCGAACTGCGCCCACGCCACGCGATGGAACAGGCTCGCGAGATCCTGCAGCGCGGTCGAGAACGACAGGCTGCGCAGCGACATTTCATCGGCAATCGCGAGCACCTGTGCGCCGTCACCGGCGACCAGCGCGTCGATCAGGCGGATCAGATAGCTCTGGTCGAGCGCGCCGAGCATGCCGCGCACGGCCTCCTCCGTTACCTGATTGGCCGAATAGGCGATGGCCTGGTCGGTGAGCGAGAGCGCGTCGCGCATCGAGCCGTCCGCGGCGCGCGCGAGCAGGCGCAGCGCCTGCGGCTCGAACTCGACCTTCTCCTCGCCGAGAATATGCGTGAGATGCTCGACGATGTTGGCGGCCGGCATCTGCTTCAGATTGAACTGCAGGCAGCGCGAGAGCACCGTGACCGGAATCTTCTGCGGATCGGTGGTCGCGAGGATGAACTTCACGTGCGGCGGCGGCTCCTCCAGCGTCTTCAGCATCGCGTTGAAGGCGTGGTTCGTGAGCATGTGCACTTCGTCGATCATGTAGACCTTGAAGCGCGCATCGACCGGCGCATAGACCGCGCGCTCGAGCAGCGCGGCCATTTCGTCGACGCCGCGATTGCTCGCCGCGTCCATCTCGACATAGTCGACGAAGCGGCCTTCGTCGATTTCCCGGCACGCGCGACAGACGCCGCACGGCTTGGACGTCACGCCGGTCTCACAATTGAGCGCCTTGGCGAAGATGCGCGAGAGCGTCGTCTTGCCCACGCCGCGCGTGCCCGTGAAGAGATACGCGTGATGGAGACGCCCGCCGTCGAGCGCATGCGTGAGCGCGCGCACCACGTGCTCCTGTCCGACGAGCGAAGCGAAATCCTTCGGTCGCCATTTGCGTGCGAGAACTTGATAGGTCATCCGGAAATTGTATCAGCAACGCCCGCGCGCTCCGATGAATCGAAAAGCGCCGCGCGCCCTCTGGACGGGCGCGCCGGGCTGCCATCGCTGGATCGCTTCGGGACATCTCGCGCGGGCCCATACGCCCCGCTTCCCTGTGCGCGATCCGCATAGGCGCAACGCCATGATGAACGCAAAAGACGGGCGCAACGAACCAGCACGCAGCGGACGAAACCCGGTGACACGCGAACCGCGTACCCAGCAGGGAAATGAACTACGAGAGAAGAAAGCGGAGAAAAGAAACAGCGGAAACAGCGAGGAAAAAAGAGAAAGGTGACGAGCCCGACCCTCGGCACTGGCGGAAAACGGCTGTGGCTGCTTCGTTCCCGACCTGACCAGGTTGACCGCCCCTCCATGCGAGGAGGCCCGTCACGAAGCATTCTAACATCGGTTGCGCCGCATTGCGAATGCCGCATCGCAAAAGCCATCAAACCGATGGATCAGGACATACACGAGCATGTGCGAGACGCTCTTGCAAACGCCCGCAGTATCGCCATATCCGCATCATCGAGTACATGCAGTTACAGGTTGCACGAAGTCCAACGGCCTACAAACGTCGGGAAACCCTGCTGCCGATATGCGTACTATCACCGTCGGCAGCGCATAGGGATTTAGGCTACACTGGCGTCGACTGTTGCCGGAGCAGCCTTGGCGACCGTGTCCAGGGCCGCCTGGCAAGGTCCTGGCGTCCCCGGATATATTTTGAGTTTTGGTGTATCGTGGCGAGCAATTCAATCAGCCTCGATCCGAAAGAGGTATTCATACAATGAGCGAACAAATCAAGCACATCAGCGACGCATCGTTCGAACAGGACGTCGTGAAATCCGACAAGCCCGTGCTGCTGGACTTCTGGGCCGAATGGTGCGGCCCCTGCAAGATGATCGCGCCGATTCTCGACGAGGTCGCGAAAGACTATGGCGATCGCCTCCAGGTCGCGAAGATCAATGTTGACGAGCATCAATCGACGCCCGTCAAGTTCGGCGTGCGCGGCATCCCCACGCTGATCCTCTTCAAGAACGGCGCCGTCGCGGCGCAGAAGGTCGGCGCGCTCTCGAAGTCGCAGCTCACCGCGTTCCTGGATAGCCACCTGTAAATAGCGTTCAGCCGCCCCGCCGCGCGAGCCAATTCCGTTCGAATCAAGACCGAACCGCGAAAGCGAGCCGCTGCACACAGCAAATCGGCGGGCGAATCCAAGGTGCGTGTTGTCCACCGACAACACGCACCCAGAAAAACATGCCGAAACTTGCCGCCGGGCTCCACTGGCGGCTTCCGGCGTGTGTTATGCTAGAATTCATAAAGCGTCTACCCGGCGCCCTTATATACAAGTCCTTGAGCGGTTCCGCTCGCTTCTTTTCCCCCTGACTTCTTTTCGTCGCATCCTCCCCGACGGGTTCTCCGTATGCATCTTTCCGAGCTCAAGTCTCTGCACGTGTCCGAATTGATCGAGATGGCCAATGGCCTCGAGATCGAAAATGCGAACCGCCTGCGCAAGCAGGAACTGATGTTCGCGATTCTCAAAAAGCGCGCCAAGACGGGCGAAACGATCTTCGGCGACGGCACGCTCGAAGTGCTGCCAGACGGCTTCGGCTTCCTGCGTTCGCCGGAAACCTCGTATCTCGCGAGCACGGACGATATCTATATCAGCCCGTCGCAGATCCGCCGCTTCAACCTGCACACCGGCGACACGATCGAAGGTGAAGTGCGCACGCCGAAGGACGGCGAACGCTACTTCGCGCTCGTGAAGGTGGACAAGGTCAATGGCCAGCCGCCCGAGGCCTCGAAGCACAAGATCATGTTCGAGAACCTCACGCCGCTGCACCCGAACAAGGTGCTGCTGCTCGAGCGCGAGATGCGCGGCGAGGAGAACGTGACGGGCCGCATCATCGACATGATCGCGCCCATCGGCAAGGGTCAGCGCGGCCTGCTGGTCGCGTCGCCCAAGTCGGGCAAGACCGTGATGCTTCAGCACATCGCGCATGCGATCAAGCAGAACCATCCCGACGTCATCTTGTTCGTGCTGCTGATCGACGAGCGTCCTGAAGAAGTGACCGAAATGCAGCGCTCGGTGGCGGGCGAAGTGATCGCCTCGACCTTCGACGAACCGGCCGCACGCCACGTGCAAGTGGCCGAAATGGTGATCGAGAAGGCCAAGCGCCTCGTCGAAATGAAGCACGACGTCGTGATTCTGCTCGACTCCATCACGCGTCTCGCACGTGCGTACAACACCGTTGTGCCGGCATCGGGCAAGGTGCTCACCGGCGGTGTGGACGCCAACGCGCTGCAACGTCCGAAGCGCTTCTTCGGCGCCGCGCGCAATATCGAAGAAGGCGGCTCGCTCACCATCATCGGCACCGCGCTGATCGAAACCGGCAGCCGCATGGACGACGTGATCTACGAAGAGTTCAAGGGCACCGGCAACATGGAAGTGCACCTCGAGCGCCGCCTCGCGGAAAAGCGCGTCTATCCGTCGATCAACCTGAACAAGTCGGGCACGCGCCGCGAAGAACTGCTGATCAAGCCGGACATCCTCCAGAAGATCTGGGTGCTGCGCAAGTTCATCCACGACATGGACGAAGTCGAGGCGATGGAATTCCTGCTCGACAAGATCCGTCAGACGAAGAACAACTCCGAGTTCTTCGACATGATGCGCCGCGGCGGCTAAGGCCTCGCCCGTCTCTGTCTTTTGATGTACCGCAAACGCCCGCTCACGCGGGCGTTTGTCATTTCTCGCGCCCTTTTTCGGCACTCCCTCGCTGCGGCCGGGAAGGCGCACAACCTGTACGTGAACGTTCACGTTGGACTATAATCCGGTCGTTGTCTCCACCGCCGCCCCGTGCGGCCGCCCGCCCATGTCCAGGGATTCCAGCCCGCTGCTGACGGTGCGCGACGCCGCCCAGCGGCTCAACGTCACGCCGCGCACGCTCAAGTATTACGAGGAACGCGGCCTCGTCACGCCCACGCGCAGCGAAGGCCGCTACCGCCTCTACGACGAACACGATCTCGAGCAATTTGCCCGCATCCTGCGGCTGCGCGCGCTCGGCTTCTCGCTGCACGGCATTACCGAGATGCTCAAGCGCCCGCTCGAATCGGTCGGCGACGGCCGCCGGCGCTATTCGCAGGACTCGCTCCAGCAGATCGCCGACGCGCTCGCGCAGCAGATCGACACGCTCGACGAGCGCATCGCTGCCGTACGCCGCGAGCTGAAGGAGGCGCAGGCGGTGCGCACCGAGCTCGCCGACGATCTCGATTACCTGCGGCGGCGCCTGGCCGGCGAGCCGCAGGAGGCGCTGATCGGCGAGCGGCTCGCCGCTACGCGCCGGCGCAGGGAGGCGGCGAAGCACGCCGGGAAGAAGGCATCCCACGCGCCCGCCACCTCGCACGCGAACGCGAACGTCAAAGGCAACAAGCGCGGCGGCGATCCAGGCGGCGCGGCGCAAGGTAGCGATCCAGCCGAAACCGGCGACGACGAGGAAAGCCCGGGTAAGCGCGAGCATGGGAGCGCTCGCGAATGAGCAGCGTTCCCACCCGCGAGCCGATCCTCAGCGCGACGCGCCTGCGAGGCGACTTTTTCCCATGGGTGCTCGCGCTCGCGACCGGCCTCGACTACTACGACAACGCCATCTTTTCGTTTTTCACGAGCTATATCGCCGGCGGCATCAACGCGTCGCCCGACGAGCTCGTCTGGGCGTCCAGCGCCTACGCCGTATGCGCCGTGCTCGGCATCCTGCAGCAGCAATGGTGGGTCGAGCGCATCGGTTATCGCCGTTATGTGAGCGGCTGTCTGCTGCTCTATGCGGCGGGCGCCGTGGCGGCGGCGCTCTGCGAATCGTCGATCGAGCTCGCCTTCGCGCGCGGTTTCCAGGGCTATTTCATTGGCCCGATGATGGGCACCTGCCGCATCCTGATCCAGATTTCCTTCACGCCGCAGCAGCGCCCCGTGGCGACGCGCGCGTTCCTGATCCTGATCGTGCTCTCCAGCGCGCTCGCGCCGCTCGCGGGCGGCTTTCTCGTCGCGCATTTCGACTGGCGCGCCCTCTTCGCGTTTTCCGCGCCCGCGGGCGTGCTCTATGCGGTGCTCGCCTTGCTCGCGCTGCCCAACGCCGGCCACGTGCTGCCCGAGGAGCGCGGCGAGTCGCATTTCTGGCCCTACATCATCTTTGCGTTGGCACAAGGCGCGCTTCAGATCGCCATGCAGCAGGTGCGCTTTGAGCTGTTCAGCACCTCGCCCGGCATCATCGTGCTGACGCTCGCCGGCATGGGCGCGCTCGCGTGGTTCGTCTGGCATCAGTGGCATCATCCGAAGCCGCTCATGCGCCTGCACGCGCTACGCGAAAAGCCGTTCCGCGTCGGGCTGCTGCTCTATATGGTCTATTACTACCAGAGCACGGCGCTCAGCTATCTGGTTTCGCGTTTCCTCGAAGGCGGCCTCAACTATCCCGTGGAAAATGCGGGGCGTCTCACCGGCATCACCTCGCTGATATCCGCTGGCGCGCTGTACTTCTATTTCCGCTATTCGAAGTTCGTCACGCACAAGAAGTGGATCATCGTGCCGGGCTTCGTGCTGGCCGCGTTCGTCTCGTTCTGGATGACGCGCCTCACGCCCGACACGAGCGAGAGCTGGCTCATTTTCCCGCTACTGCTGCGCGGCCTGCTGCTGCTCTTCATCGTGCTGCCGGTGGCGAATCTCACGTTCCGCATCTTCGCCATCGAGGAGTTCACGCACGGATATCGCTTGAAAAACGTCGTCCGTCAGTTGACGATGTCGTTCGCGACCGCAACGATTATCATCGTCGAGCAACACCGGCTTGCGCTGCACCAGACGCGGCTCGCGGAATTCGTGAACCCGCTCAATCCGATCTTCCAGAGCACCTACGCGACGCTCACGCATGCCTTCGAAGCGCTCGGCCGGACGCCCGGCGAGGCGCACGGGCTTGCGCTCGTGCAAATGAGCCGGATGGTCGCGCAGCAGGCGAGCTTTCTGAGCTCGCTCGACGGGTTCTATTTCCTGATCGGCGTGGCCGTGTGCGGCGGGATTTTCGCCGCCTTGCAAAAGCAGATCGACTGAGCCGAAGACGCAACTGAACACGCAACCGAGCGATGCTTTCGAAACTGACCCAGTGGTTCGGCGAGCGCCGCCGTGAAAAGGCGCTGCGCACGCATGCGATCGACGACGCGCTCTGGAAGGCGACGCTCGCCGGCCTGCCGTTCCTCGCGCACCTCGACGCCGCCGATCTCGTGCGCCTGCGCGAGCTCACGAGTCTCTTTCTCGCGCAAAAGGAATTCTCCACGGCGCATGAGCTCGAGCTCACGGACCAGATCGCGGTGGCGATCGCCGCGCAGGCGTCGCTGCCGGTGCTCAATCTTTCGCTCGATCTCTACAAGGGCTGGATCGGCGTGACCATCTACCCCGGCGAATTCGTGATCCGCAAGACCGTCGAGGACGAGGACGGCGTGGTGCACGAAGTCGAGCACGACGCGAGCGGCGAGGCGTGGGAAGGCGGCCCGGTGATCCTCTCGTGGGAAGACGCGCAGATGACCGATGGCAGCGACGCCTACAACGTCGTGATCCACGAGTTCGCGCACAAGATCGACATGCTCAACGGCGAGGCCGACGGCCATCCGCCCCTTTTTCGCCGCTGGCACGCGCCGCTCGACGCCCAGGCGTGGGCCGACGTGTTCGACAACGCCTACGACCAGTTCTGCGACAAGCTGGACGCCGTGCCCGAGCGCCGCTGGGCGCGCTTCGAGCGCGACTCGCTGATCGATCCCTATGCCGCCGATCACCCTTCGGAATTCTTCGCCGTATGCAGCGAGGCGCTGTTCGTCAAGCCCAAGGCGTTCGAAGCCGAATATCCCGAGCTCTACCGGCTGCTCGCGCGCTATTACCGGCAGGATCCGGCCCGCGTGGGCGCACTGGACGCACTCGCCGCCCCGCCCGCGTAAGTCCGCCGCACGGGGTGGAAAAAGGGGCGGCAAAAATTCGCCAACCGGCTGATTTTCTGGCATAATCGCCGTTTTTCGACCTTGGGCAAGTGGCTCGCGCCGAATTGACCTTCGCTTCCTGCTGAAGGCACGCGGGTTGGCTACCGCCAGATTTGAGGAATAACCATGAAAGAAGGCATTCACCCGGATTACCGCGAAGTCCTGTTCATCGACGTTTCGAACGACTTCCGTTTCGTGACCCGCTCGACGATCCAGACGCGCGAAACTGCCGAATTCAACGGCAAGACCTACCCGCTCGCGAAGATCGAAGTGTCGTCGGAATCGCATCCGTTCTACACGGGCACGCAAAAGATCATGGACACGGCCGGCCGTGTCGAGAAGTTCAACAAGAAGTTCGGCGCGCGCGCCACGGGCAAGGTCACGAAGTAAGCTTTCGGGCGAACTTCGCACGCCGGCTTCGCAGCCGGTCCCGCAGAAAAAGGGCAGCGTACGCTGCCCTTTTTTGTTGTTCGTTTCCTCCGTTTCCTTGCATTGGCATCCAGCCTGCGCCGTGACGCGCGCCGGCGCAGCCAGCTAGAATGCCGGATGCTCCCGACCGGCGGCGCACGACGATCGTGCCGCAGCCATCACGCCACTGCCTGAGGTCGCGCACTGAGGCAACCGCCGCACCCGGCCGCGCCCGGTCCGCTTACCCGAGTTCCTTCGTACTGCATGAAGCCAGCCATTCGCCTGACCGCCTCCGCCACCAGCGCCTTGCCGCGCTGGCTGCTGCTGACCATCTGTATCGTCTTCGCTTCGTTCGGCCTGTTCGGCCGCGACCCGTGGAAGAACGAGGATGCAGCCGGCTTCGGCGTGATGTGGACAATGGCGGGCGGCACCGCGCACGACTGGCTGCTGCCCAATCTCGTCGGCAAATACGTCACCGCGAACGGCCCGCTCGGCTACTGGCTCGGCGCCCTCTGCATTCGCGTTTTCGCGCCCTGGGTGGACGCGAGCAATGCGTCGCGCATCGCCACCGGCGTGCTGTTCTGCTGCGCCTGTGCCTTCGTCTGGTACAGCGCCTATCTGCTCGGCAGGCGTCCAGAAGTCCAGCCGTTCAAATACGCCTTTGGCGGTGAGCCCGAGCCGCGCGACTACGGCCGCACGCTCGGCGACGGCGCCCTGCTCGTCCTGCTCGCCTGCTTCGGCCTGGCCGAGCGCGGCCACGAAACCACGCCGCAGCTGATGCAGTTCGTCGGCGTCGCGATGCTCGTCTACGGCCTCGTGCGCGCCATCGACAAGCCGATCCAGGGCGCGCTCTGGTGGGGCCTCGCGCTCGGCGTCGTGATGCTCTCGAGCGGGCCCGTGCTGGTGGGCGCGCTGCTCGTCGGCACGCTCGTCATGCTCGCCATCGCACCCGAGACGCGCTCGCGATGGCTCCTCGTGGCCGGCCTGCCGGTGGCGCTCGCGGTCTCGCTCTCCTGGCCGCTCCTCACGCTGCATCTTTATCCCGACGACGGCGTGTGGTTCCTCGATCAATGGGCGCGCACGAGCGTCAACGCATTCGCCGGGCCGCCGGGCGCGGTGCTGCGCTACGCCGCGAAGAACCTGCCGCTCTTCACCTGGCCGGCCTGGCCGCTCGCGATCTGGGCCTGGGTGAGCTGGGCCGGGCTGCGCCGCGCGCCGCATATCGCGATTCCGCTTTCGGTGATCGTGCCGCTGCTGATTCTCGTGGTCGTGCAAAGCCACGAGACGAACCTGCTCTTCATGCTCGTGCTGCCCGCGCTCTCGGTGCTCGCCACTTTCGCGCTGCCCACGCTCAAGCGCGGCGCGATCAACGCGATCGACTGGTTCGCTGTGCTGAGCTTCACGATCCTCGGCACCTTCGTCTGGCTCGTCTGGCTCGCCGGCGTGACCGGCTTCCCCGCGCCGCTCGCGCGCAATCTCGCGCGCCTCGCGCCCGGCTTCGTGCCGCAATTCAAGATTCTCTCGTTCGTGTGCGCGGTGGCCGTCACCGTGTGCTGGATGGTGCTCGTGCAATGGCGCGTGGCGCGGCATCCGAAGGTGCTCTGGCGCAGCGTCGTGCTCTCGAGCGGCGGCACCACGCTGATGTGGGTGCTGCTGATGACGCTCTGGCTGCCCGTCGTCAACTATAGCCGGACCTACAAGGACGTTGCGCAGCAGATCGCCGCGCATCTGCCCGCCGACTACCAGTGCATTTCGCCCGTGCGTCTCGGCGATGCGCAGATCGCCACCTTCGCCTACTTCGGCAAGATGCATTTCTCGTTCGACGACGACTGCGACGTGATCCTGCGCCAGGACACCCAGGACTACGGCGAGCCGAGCTCGATGTCGAACTTCGTCTGGAAGCTCGTCTGGGAAGGCCGCCGCGCCGCCGACCGCGACGAACGCTTCCGCCTCTACGTGCGCATCGACCGCCCGCAGCCGCCGCTGAAGAAACACATCTGGCGCAAGCGGCCGGACTGAGGCGCCGGTGACGACGACCTTCCTCGGCGACATCCGGCGCATCGCCGCGCTCGCCTGGCCGGTGCTGATCGGCCAGCTCGCGATCATCGCGTTCGGCGTGATCGACACTGCGATGGTCGGCCGCTATTCGGCGCTAGATCTTGCCGCGCTCGGGCTCGGGTCGTCGATCTATATTTCGGTCTATATCGGCCTGACCGGGATCCTCACGGCGCTGCAGCCCGTCGCGGCGCAGCTTTACGGCGCGCGCAAGGACGCCGAGATCGGCCTCGAAGTGCGCCAGGCGTTCTGGCTCGCGCTCGTGCTGATGGCGATCGGCTTCACGATTCTTTATTTCCCTGGCCCGCTGCTGGACCTCGCTCACGCGCCCGAAGCGCTGCACGAGCGCACCATCGCCTATCTGCGGCTGCTCTCGTTCGGGCTGCCCGCGAGCCTCGCCTTCCGCATCTACAGCTCGCTCGCCAATGCCGTGAGCCGGCCGCGCCTCGTGATGTTCCTGCAGGTGGGCGCGCTCGCGATCAAGGTGCCGATGAATACCTGGCTCATCTTCGGCGGCCTTGGCGTTCCCGCACTGGGCGGTCCGGGCTGCGCGCTCGCCAGCACCTCGATCAACTGGGCGCTCGCGCTGTGCGCCGTGCTCGCGCTCACGCGCATCGACGTGTTCGCGCCGTTCGAAATCTTCAAGCACTTCTGCTGGCCCGAATGGAAGCGCCAGGCCGAGTTGCTCAAGCTCGGCATCCCGATGGGGCTGTCCTATCTCATCGAGGTGACGTCGTATACGTTCATGGCGATCTTCATCGCGCGCCTCGGGACGACGACGCTCGCGGGCCACCAGATCGCCGGAAATGTGGGCGCGGTGCTCTACATGACGCCGCTCTCGATCGGCGTGGCGACCTCCACGCTGGTCGCGCAGGCGCTGGGCGGCGCGCGCCCCGCCGAAGCGCGCACGCTCGCGCGGCACGGCGTGATGACCGCGGTGGCGATCGCCTGCTGCTACGGCGTGATCGTGTTCGTGCTGCGGCCGCTGCTGATCGAGGGCTATACGCCCGATCCGGCCGTTGCCGTGGCCGCGATGCCGCTCGTGGCCATCGTCACGCTCTATCACGTGTTCGATGCGCTGCAGATCACCACGGCGTTCGCGCTGCGCGCCTACAAGGTGGCCGTGGTGCCCACGGTGATCTACGCCATCGCGCTCTGGGGCGTGGGCCTCGGCGGCGGTTATGCGCTGGGTTTCAATGTGTCCGGCAATTTGCCCGTCTGGGCCACGGGCGCGCGCGGCTTCTGGATCGCCAATGCGGCGAGCCTCGCGATGGCGGGCGCGGGGCTCACGGTTTATCTGTCGCGCGTCAGCACGCGGCATCTGCGCGTAAAGACGTGATGGCGTAATGAAGTGATGGAGTGAAGGATCGCCGCCGTGCAGTCATTTTGGTGGCCGCACGGTTTGCCAGTTAGTTGCAAATAATCAATTCCTTCATGCCGGCTCGCGACGCCGCGCGGCCTCCACGGTCTGCGCCGCGTGATACGAGGAACGCACGAGCGGCCCGGCCACCACTTCGCTGAACCCCATGGCGAGCCCCGCCTCGCGCAGCGCCGCGAACTCGTCCGGATGCACATAGCGACGCACCGGCAAGTGATAGCGCGACGGCGCGAGATACTGCCCGATTGTCAGCACTTGCACGCCATGCTCGCGCAGGTCACGCATGGTTTCGAGCAGCTCGGCGTCGGTCTCGCCGAGCCCCACCATCAGCCCCGATTTCGTGACGAGCGCCCCATGCGCGGCCTTGGCGCGCGCGAGCAGCGCGAGCGAGCCGCGATAGTCGGCGCCGGGCCGCGCCGCCCGGTAGAGCGACGGCACGGTCTCGACGTTGTGATTGAACACGTCGGGCCAGGCCACCGAAAGCGCATCGAGCGCGCGGTCGATGCGCCCGCGAAAGTCGGGTGTCAGCACCTCCACGCCGATACCGGGCACGCACTCGCGCACACTGGCGATGCAGCGCGCGAAGTGAGCCGCACCGCCATCGCGCAGGTCGTCGCGATCGACCGAGGTGATCACGACATGGCGCAGGCCGAGCGCCGCGACCGCCGCCGCGAGGTGCGCCGGTTCGTCCGCGTCGAGCGGCGCGGGCCGCCCGTGCGCGACATCGCAGAACGGACAGCGCCGCGTGCACAGCCCGCCCATGATCATGAAAGTGGCCGTGCGCTGCGCGAAGCATTCGCCGATGTTCGGGCACATCGCCTCCTCGCAGACCGAATGCAGCCGGTGCTCGCGCAGCACGGCGGCCACCCCGGCAACGGTCTCGCTCATGAGCGGACGCGCGCGCAGCCAGGGCGGCTTGGGCAGCGCCGCGCCGTCGTCCGCCGGCACGATCTTCACCGGGATGCGCGCGAGCTTTTCGCGGCTGCGCAGGCCGTGCTGGCCGAGCGCCGTATCACCCGGCGCGCCGGCCTCGACCGCTGCGTCCGGCGAGGCGCCGCCAGGCACTCCCGACGATTCCGCGCCCGGCCATGCCGGTCTAATCGTGACGGCGTCCATGGCTCAGCCTCCCGTTTCGAAGAACGCCTTGAGCAGGCGATTGACCTCGGCGGCGGCCTCCATCTGCACCATGTGCCCCTTGCCGGCGATCACCTCGACGCGCACATCGGGCGACAAGCCTTGTGCATGCCGTGCCGGAATGATCTGGTCCGCGTCGCCCCAGATCACCAGCACCTTCGGCGCCAGCGTCGAAAGCCGGTCGCGGAAGACGCGCCGCTGCGCGCCGCCCTCGAAGGTCTGCGCCGAGATTTTCCTGAGCGCATCCTGCACGCCTTCGAGCCGCTTGTACTTCACGAGGTCTTCCACGAGCTGGCGCGTGACGAGCGCGGGATCGGCGAACAGCTTCGTCACATGAGGTTTGAGCGCGTTGCGGTTCGCCGCCGCGACGAAGCCCTCGATATACGCGCCGTCGATCTCGTCGCCAAGCCCCGCGCTCGCGATCAACGACAGCGAGGCGACGCGTGCGGGCACGCGCTCGGCCACCGTCATCGCGACCGCGCCGCCCAGCGAATGGCCGACGAGATGCGCGCGCTCGATCTTCTGCGCGTCGAGAAAATCGATCACGCTCTGCGCGAGTTCGTCGAGCGCCCCGCTCTCGACCGCCTTGCCCGATTCGCCATGCCCCGGCAGATCGAGCGCCCAGACCGTGCGCCCCGCGGCGAGATCGGCGTGATTGAAGAGCCAGTTGTTGAGATCGCCGCCGAAGCCGTGGATCAGCACGACGGGCGTAGCGTCGCCCTCGCCCAGCTTCAGATAGCGCAGCGTGCGCCCCCCGATCTGCGCTTTCTCGGGCTGCGGGCCGGCATCGGCATCGCCGGCTTTCGCGGGCACGAAGTCGCGCTGGAATTCGGTCACCGCCGCATCTATTTCGGCGTCCGTTTCTTCTACGCCGGCCACCACGCCGAGCAGCGCGCCCACCGGCAGCGTGTCGCCTTCCTGCGCGATCTGCCGCCGCAGCACGCCGTCGAACGCGCACTCGACGCCCGACGCGATCTTGTCGGACTCGACGTCGAGCAATTCCTCCCCTTTGGAAACCTTCTCGCCGAGCGACTTGAGCCAGCCGTTCACCTGGCCCTGCTCCATCGAAAGGCCCCATTTGGGCATCGTGATCATGTGAATCGGCATGACTTCAGCTCCTTGCTGCGCGCGCGGCGTCGGCGATCTGCTGCGCCGTCGGGATGTAAAGGTCTTCGAGCGAGGCGGCGAACGGCACCGGCGTATGCGGCGCGGTGACCATGCCGACCGGCGCCTTCAGGTCGCGAAACGCCTTGTTCGCCACGAGCGCCGCGATATCGGTCGCAATCGAGCAACGCGGGTTCGCCTCGTCCACCACCACGACGTGGCCCGTGCGGCCCACGCTTTCGAGGATGGTCTCCTCGTCGAGCGGCGAGGTCGTGCGCAAATCGATCACATCGGCTTCGATGCCGTCCTTCGCGAGCTGCTGTGCGGCGTCGAGCGCGTAGTGGACCATGCGCCCGTAGGTGACGATGGTGACGTCGTCGCCATCGCGCGCGATATTGGCCTCGCCGAACGGAATCGAATATGACTCCTCGGGCACGTCGCCTTCCATCGTGTAGAGCAGCTTGTGCTCGCAGAAGATCACGGGATCGTTGTCGCGGATCGCCTCGATCATGAGGCCCTTCGCGTCATAAGGCGTGGCCGGGCAGACGACTTTGAGGCCCGGGATATGCGTGAAGAGCGACGTGAGCATCTGCGAGTGCTGGGCCGCCGCGCGCAGGCCCGCGCCGTACATCGTGCGGATCACGACCGGCGTGACCGCCTTGCCGCCGAACATGTAGCGAAACTTCGCCGCCTGGTTGAAGATCTGGTCGAAGCACACGCCCATGAAGTCGATGAACATCAGCTCCGCCACCGGGCGCATGCCGCACGCCGCCGCGCCCACCGCTGTGCCGATGAAGCCGCCTTCCGAGAGCGGCGTATCGAGCACGCGCCCCGGGAACTTGCCATAGAGGCCCTTCGTCACGCCGAGCACGCCGCCCCAGGCATCCTGCTCGCCGGGCGAACCCGCGCCGCCCGCGTTGTCTTCGCCCATCACGATCACGCTCTCGTCGCGCGCCATTTCCTGAGCGAGCGCCTCGTTGATCGCCTGCGAATAGGTGATTTTCCGTGCCATTTCCGTCTCCTTGATCTGGAATCCTGATTACCCGAGCAGGCCGCGCTCAGGGATACGACACGTAGACGTCGGTGAGCAGCGCTTCGGGCGCGGGCAACGGCGCGGCCTTGGCCTTCGCCACCGCGTCGTCGATCAGTGCCTTCACCTCCGTGTCCACCTTGCGCAGATCGTCGGTGCTCGCGAGTTCCGCGCGCACCACGCGTTCTTCGAAACGCTTGAGGCAGTCCTTTTCCTCGCGCAGCTTCTGCACCTCGCCGGGTGCGCGATAGGTCTGCGCATCGCCTTCGAAGTGGCCGAAATAGCGCGATAGCTTCATTTCCACGAGCGTCGGGCCGCCGCCGTTGCGCGCGCGTGCGATCGCTTCGCCAAGCGCTTCGTAGACGGCGAAAAAGTCGAAACCGTCGACGATCACGCCCGGCATGCCGAAGCCGTTGGCGCGGTCGGCGATGTTGTCGGCGGCGACCGACCACGTCGACGAGGTCGCTTCCGCGTAGCCGTTGTTCTCGGCGACGAAGATCACGGGCAGGCGCCACACCGAGGCGAGATTCATCGACTCGAAGATCACGCCCTGGTTCGACGCGCCGTCGCCGAAGAAGCACACGCCCACGCCACCGGTCTTCTTTTGCTTGGCCGCGAGCGCCGCGCCGCACGTGAGCGGACCGCCCGCGCCGACGATGCCGTTCGCGCCCAGCATCCCCTTCGCGAGGTCGGCGATGTGCATCGAGCCGCCCTTGCCGCGGCACGAGCCCGTGGCGCGGCCATAGATCTCGGCCATCATCTCGCGCACGTCCACGCCCTTCGCAATGCAATGGCCGTGGCCGCGATGCGTGGTTGCGACGTAGTCCTTATCGTTCAGATGGCTCATGGTGCCGACCGCGGATGCCTCTTCGCCCGCATACAAATGCACGAAGCCGGGAATCTCGCCGGTCGCGAATTCGACGTGCAAGCGTTCCTCGAACTCGCGGATCGTGCGCATCGAGCGATACGCCGCGAGCAACTGCTCCTTGTTCAACGTGACAGACATGGTTGTCTCCTGTGTATAGACGCTGGTGATGCCTGCTGCTCCGCTGCTACCGGTTATGACTGACTGAGTGGAAAACTCCTTTATGGATGGAAGTGAAGTGGAAAAGCATCCGGCGAAACGGACTTGTCAGGGCGACGCGGCATACGCCGCCTGACGCAGCAACTGATGCGAAGCCGCGTAGCGCAACGTGCGCGCGACATCGACGGTCAGCGGCCCGCTCCAGTCGAGCGCGATTTCATAGCGGTCGCCGCGCGCCGGCTCGATCTCGCGCTCGCCGTCGAAGGCGAGCGTGCCGTGATCGGCTTCGAGCGGCAGCGCCATGCCCACTTCGAGTCGCTGGCAGGTCCGCATCGTCACGCGCTCGATCCGCCCCGGCGCGATGGGCGCGATGAGCGGCACCCCTTCGCCCTCGCCGCCTCGCGTGGGCGCATTCGCAAACGTCATGTGCAAACCGTGCCCGGCGTCGCGCCCGACCGGCGCCCAGGCGCCGCCAATCGACGCGAGCCCGATGCCGTCGGGCGGCGCGAACGCCAGAAATAATGTTTCGATATCCGAACTATCCGAAATCGCCCGCGCGCCGATGAACGGCTGGCGCGATACGCAGATGTCGACCAGCGCGATCTCCTCGCGTCCTCGATTCGGTCCCTCGACGCAGCGCGCGACGAGACGCTTGTTGCGCACGAGCGCCGTTTCGGCCGGCACGGCGCCCGTGGCGACGAGCGCGCCCGCAAGACCCGCGACCGTGGCTTCGCGCAACTCGGGAAACGCGTTGTTGGTGCCGGTGGAAAGCGCGAGCAAGGGCGTGTCGCCGCAATGCGCAGCGACGGCGCGGTGCGTGCCGTCACCGCCTAGCACGGCGATCAGCGCGACCTGCTCGCGAACCATATGGGCGACGCCCGCATGGGTATCGGCCGCGCTCTCGCTGATCGGCAGATCGACGAACTCCACCGCGGGCCAGCGTTCGTTCCGCGCGACGGCGGCATGGGTTTCGAGCGCGCGCAGCACGAGCGCGGCTACGCCGGTGCGATCACGCAGCGTGAGCACGCGCGCCACGCCCAACGCGCCGAGACCCGCGAGCAGGCGCACGACCATGTTGGCCTTCTCCGCGGTCGGAAAGACCGAGGCGTGCGTGGTAAGACGGCGGATGTCGCGCCCCGAAGCGGGGTTCGCGATCACGCCTACGGTCACGGGCATCGTCACGGGTGTTGTCTCCTCTCGGTCGCACTTAGCGCTTTAGCGCTTAATGCGACCCCATGCAAAGCTATCCGCGTGGCGCCTGGGCTCGTGCGGACTCGTTTGTGATTGCGGCGCATGGGTGCGCCGCTGTTGCCGTCACTCTCTGCAAGCGTTGTGCCAATGCGCTCGAAAAGCCGCCGATCGGCCGCAGAACGCCTTGCCTGCGGGCTTCGCGGCACTCGAGGCGGCGCGCCCGCTCGGCCGGTGATGGCTCGCGCAGCGTCTCAACCGCCGGCTTGAGGTCGCTGCGCACGAGACGCCGCCCGCGGCGCGCGGCTATGCCGTCCCCACTCAGCCCCACACAGCGGGCCTGCGCGGGCTTCGTGCCGCGTCTCACCCGCGTCTCGCGGCGCGCTGAGACGATCGTCTCAGCCGTCTCGCATGCTGCGCTGCGGTGTGATCGCGCGCCGCAGATGTGCTACAAAAAGACTCCCGCCGAACGCCCCTGGCGCCGACGCCCCCGTCTGGAATCGTCTGGAACCGTCCATGCCCTACGCACTCGCGCCCACCCGCCACGCCGAACGCGTGCGCGGCGCCGTCGAAGGCCGGCTGCCCGCGCCGCACGACTCGCCGCGGCTCGCCTCGTCGTGGCAGCGCTCGTTCGAGCGCTACCGGCTCGATCCCGGCTCGGTGATCGGCCCGCGCGTGCTGGGCGCCGCCGAGCTGCGCGAGATCCGCGATCGCGAAGAAGCCTTCCTGCGCGCCTCGGGCCAGTGCCTCACGCGCCTGCACGAGACCGTGCGCGACGCCGACTATTGCGTGATGCTCACCGACGCCCACGGCGTCACCATCGACTACCGCATCGACCGCGAGCGCCGCAACGACTTCAAGCACGCGGGGCTCTATATGGGCTCGTGCTGGTCGGAGAGCGAGGAAGGCACCTGCGGCATCGCGAGCGTGCTCACCGATCTCGCGCCCATCACGGTGCACAAGACCGATCACTTTCGCGCCGCCTTCACGACGCTCACCTGCAGCGCCGCGCCGATCTTCGCACCGGGTGGCGAGCTGATCGGCGTGCTCGACGCCTCCGCCGTGCAGTCGCCCGATAACCGCGATAGCCAGCGCATCGTCAATCAGCTCGTGCGCCAGAGCGCGACGCTCATCGAAGACGGTTATTTCCTGCATCGCACCGCGGCGTGCTGGATTCTGTTCGGCCACCAGAATCGCAACTACGTCGAGGCGCAGCCCGAGCTGCTGATCGCGTTCGACGAGAACGGCAACGTGGCCGCCGCGAATCGCCGCGCGCGCGAGTGCATTCCGTGCCTCGATGGCCCGCGCCATATCGACGAGATCTTCGACTCATCGCATGTGCAGTTGCGCGATATTGGCCGTATCGAAGCGATCGCGGCGCTGCGGCTGCGCGCGAACGGCACGATGCTCTACGCGCGCATTCGCGCACCGCTCGGACGCACGGGGTTCCCGGGCGCGCCACGCGCGCAATCCCCTGGCGTACACGGCGCGACGCCGCTGCGCGACACGCGCGCCGAGGACTCGTACGATCGCAGCGCGCTGGGCCCGTTCTTGCGCAGCGCCGATACGCGCGTCGCCGAAAACGCCCGCATTGCGCAGCGCGTGGCGGGCAAGCGCCTGCCGGTTTTGCTGCTCGGCGAAACGGGCGCGGGCAAGGAAGTGTTTGCGCGCGCGATCCACGATGCGGGACCGCGCCGCAACCGGCCATTCGTGGCCGTGAATTGCGGCGCGCTGCCCGAATCGCTGATCGAGAGCGAGCTGTTCGGCTACACGCCGGGCGCATTCACGGGCGCGCGGCGCCACGGCTCGCGCGGCAAGATCGCCATGGCCGACGGCGGCACGCTGTTTCTCGACGAAATCGGCGACATGCCGCTCGCGCTGCAGACGCGCCTCCTGCGCGTGCTCGCCGAAGGCGAGGTGCTGCCGCTCGGCGGCGAAACGCCCACGCGTGTCGACCTCGAAGTGATCTGCGCGACCCACCGCGACCTCGCGCAAATGGCCGGCGCTGGCGCATTCCGCGAAGACCTGTACTACCGGCTCTGCGGCGCCGTGCTGACCTTGCCGCCGCTGCGCGAGCGTCGCGACATCGCCACGCTGATCGACACGGTGTTCGCCGAAGAGGCGCAGGCTGCAGGCCGCCCGCTCGCGCTCGACGCCGCCCTCGCCACGCGGCTTGCCGCATTTGCGTGGCCCGGCAACCTGCGCCAGTTGCGCAACGCCATGCGCTATGCCTGTGCTGTGTGCGATACGGTGCGCGTCGAGGCGCGGCATCTGAGCGCCGATCTCGCGGCGCAATTGCCGCCAGCCGGCGCTTCTTCGGGCGTAGCGGGCACGTCAGCGGGCATATCGCGCACCGCTTCCGCCGCCATGACCCGCGATCCCGCGTGCGACAACGCCGACGAGCGCTCACGCATCGTCGACGCGCTCACCGCGCATCGCTGGCGCCCCAATGCCGCCGCCGCGGCGCTGGGCATCTCGCGCGCGACCCTCTATCGGCGCATTGCGAAGCTCGGTATCGTCGGCCCGCATCGCGCCTGAAGCGCGCCCGAGCCGCGCCGCACAGACATTGCGCAGACCGTGCCGACGCGCGCCACATGGTTGCGTCCGCCGCCATCGAATTGCACAGAAGTATTAAATATTGTGCGGCGCGGTTGTGTTGTCGCGAAACCGTGGGTATAAATCGACCGCTTCCATCCACGGATACGCCAACTGTCTTATTCTTGTAGCGCAGCGCCACCGACTGGATGCGTCGTCCGTTCCCGGCTAACCGAAATGCCCTCAATGGAGTGATTGCCATGCTCAAGAAGCTGCTGATGCTGTTCCTCGCACTGGGTCTGTCGCTGTCCGCTGCGCTCGCGGCGGCCGTCGAAGTCAACACGGCCGATCAAGCCGCACTCGAAACCGTCAAGGGCATTGGCCCGGCCCACGCCAAGGCGATCATCGACGAACGCAGCAAGAACGGCCCCTTCAAGGACGCCGACGACCTCGTGACCCGCGTCAAGGGCATCGGTCCGAAGTCGGTGCAGAACCTCGAAGCCGCGGGCCTGACGATCAATGGCTCGTCGGCGCCGCCTGCGGGCAAGAGCACCACGTCGGCCAAGAGCAGCAAGAGCGCCACTCCCGCTGCTACCGCAGCGACCGGGACCACCGGAACCGCGCCCAACCCCATGACGACGTCCCAGACACCCGCGGCCACGACCGCACCGCAAGCGGCGTCGGAGACGAGCACGAGCAAGTCGAAGCACAAGAGCAAGAAGGACAAGGCGGCCGCCGCCGCGAGCGCGCCTGAGGCGGGATCCGCCGCAGCGGCTCCGGGTGCCGCTTCGGACACCAAGGCGAAGAAGTCCAAAAAGTCGAAGAAGAGCAAGGCCGCTTCCGATGCGGCTGCATCGGGCGCCTGATTCCGGCACCCGGATTTGATCCGCTCCCACATGTGCGGCTCCGGCCGCCGCGGGACAGCCGGACAGCACTACGCGGCGCACCTCGTGTGCGCCGTCCGATTTACCGGCCGCGTTCCCTGTCGCGGCCATCATCCAGAGAGAATGTCATGAGCCTGCTAGATACCCTCGGTTCCCTGCTCGGTTCCTCGTCGCAGCAACAAGGCGGCGGCCAAGCCCAACTCCTCGCTGTCGCGATGGAATTCATCAACAACCAGCCGGGCGGACTGAACGGCCTCATCCAGAAGTTCCAGCAAGGCGGTCTCGGCGATGTCGTGCAGTCGTGGGTCGGCAACGGCGAGAACCAGGCCGTTTCGCCGGACCAGCTTCACAACGTGCTGGGCTCCGACGTGGTTTCGGGTCTCGCGCAGAAGGTCGGCATGCAGCCCGAGCAGGTGAGCGGCCTGCTCGCCCAGGTGCTGCCGCACGTGGTCAACGCCGGCACGCCGAATGGAGAAGTGCCCAACGGCGGCCAGATCAATTCGGAGAGCGTGCTGGGCACGCTCGGCGGTCTTGCTTCGCTGTTTGGTGGTGGGAACAAGCAGGCGTGAGTTGGCGCGCGCCAGGCGCGCGTGCATAAAAAAATGGGCAACGGAAAATTCCGTTGCCCATTTTTCTGCCAGCGATCAAAGGCCGTTCACGGCCACTGCTGCCAGTTAGTAAGAATACGTAGGACCTCTATGCATTGTTGCTGCTCATCGATCTGATAAACAGCGATATACGGTGTACGTAGAATTACCAGTTCCCGAGTCCCCGGCACTCGGCCGATGCGTCCGATCATGAGGTAGTTGATCAGCGTATCCACCTGCTGTTCGACCTCATCGTCCAACTGGATGGCGGCAGCCGGGCTACCGCGCCCAACATATTCCAGGTTCGCGTCGCGATCGTCCAGCGCATGCTGATTCCACACGATTTTCAAGTTTTTGGCCCAATCCGTTTTCGAAGTGCTTCACGCCGGGCCGCGAAATGAGCCTTGACGTCATCGTTACTCACACTTGGGCGAGGGTCATCTAGCGCCTCCTGAACCTTGGCCCTGAACCAGTCGTCATAAGCCGCCTCGTCCATCGTGAGTCCCGCGGGCAGGCCTCCGTCGCGTACAACGCGGGTAAGCAGAATCCGCACGGCATCCGAAACCGTCAAGCCGACGCCTGCGAGCTTTTCACTTGCAGCGGCCTTGAGCTGGTCATCAATCCGAATGTGCAACATTGAAGTTTGCGCGGCCATGTTTGCTTCTCCGTCGGGGACAATACTTCATTGTATCTCAATTGCGATACGCCCCGGTGAGTTCACTGGGTAAGACAACGTCCGCTCCAGGACGATTCCCGGCGAACGTTGAGCATCGACTTCGAGACATGACGGTCGTCAATAACCACTACTCTGTCCCAACCTTAGAATCCGTTCCCTAGATACATGTCCTGCGTAGCCATCGGGCGTCGTTGCAACAAGACTTTAGGAATCGAAATGACGTTGTGCGTTGTTTATGTGCTGAGCAATCCAGCCATGCCGGGTCTGGTGAAGATTGGCTGCACGGCACAAGAAGATGCCAATACGCGTCTCGGCCAGCTTTACACGACATGGGTACCTGTACCCTTCAAACTGGAATTTGCTTGCAAAGTGCCCAATCCGGAAGAAGTCGAAAAGGCGCTACACCTGGCTTTTGCTCCGAATCGGATCAACCCCAAACGCGAGTTCTTCCAGATTGATCCGAACCAGGCCATCGCGATTCTCAGGCTGTTGCATGTGGAGGACGCAACGGCAGAAGTGGAGAGCCAGCCGTCGCCGGTAGACGAACAATCGAAGAGCGCCGCCAACCAGTTGAAATCGCGTCGCCCCAATTTGAATTTTGAGGAAATGGGGCTTCCGGTAGGCACCGAGCTGCAATCGGTCCATACCGGCGCTATCGCTATAGTGGCTGGCAACCGCACGGTGCGATTTGACGGCAAGGAAATGTCACTGACTGCTGCAACCCGTAAGGACCAAGCCCTGGAATACAGCGTGGCGCCAGGACCAAACTGGACCTGCGACGGTAGGCTGCTTCGGGATATCTATGACGAGACATATGGGAGCTACATATAAAAAAAGGGCAACGAATCAATTCCGTTGCCCTTTTCGTTGGAGATGCGCGCCTCGCGGCACGCAGCGGCATCGCAGCCTAATGCATGATCAGTGCACGACGCGTTCAAACACAAACTTCCCGTCGTGGATGTCGACCGGAATCACATCCTTCGGCCCGAACTTGCCCGCGAGGATCAGCTTGGCGACCGGATTCTCGATCTCCTGCTGGATCGCGCGCTTGAGCGGCCGCGCACCGAACAGCGGATCGTAGCCGACCTTGGCGATCTGGCCGAGCGCTTCGTCCGACACCATCAGCTCCATGTCGAGCTTCTCCAGACGCTCGCGCAGACGCTGCAACTGGATCTTCGCGATCGACTCGATGTTCGAGCGGTCGAGCGCATGGAACACCACGACTTCGTCGATCCGGTTCAGGAACTCAGGCCGGAACTGCTGCTTCACTTCGTTCCACACCGCGTCCTTGACCGCTTCCTGCGGCTCGCCCGCCATCGCCTGGATCAGGTGCGAACCGAGGTTAGACGTCATCACGATCACCGTGTTCTTGAAGTCGACCGTGCGCCCCTGGCCATCGGTCATGCGGCCGTCGTCGAGCACCTGCAGCAGCACGTTGAACACGTCCGGGTGCGCCTTCTCGACTTCGTCGAGCAGGATCACGCTGTACGGCTTGCGGCGCACGGCCTCGGTCAGATAGCCGCCCTCCTCGTAGCCCACGTATCCCGGCGGCGCGCCGATCAGACGCGCGACGCTGTGCTTCTCCATGAACTCGCTCATGTCGATGCGGATGAGGTGATCCTCCGAATCGAACAGGAAGCCCGCCAGCACCTTGCAGAGCTCGGTCTTGCCCACGCCCGTCGGCCCGAGGAACAGGAACGAGCCATAGGGCTTGTTCGGGTCCGCGAGACCGGCGCGCGAGCGGCGGATCGCATCGGCCACGGCGTTGATCGCTTCGTCCTGGCCGACCACACGCTCGTGCAGCTTGTCTTCGATCAGCAGCAGCTTTTCGCGCTCGCCCTGCATCATGCGCGAGACCGGAATGCCGGTCGAACGCGACACGACTTCGGCGATTTCCTCGGCGCCCACCTGGGTGCGCAGCAGACGATGGCGCGTCGGGTTGTTCTGCTCGCTCGCCTCGGCCTGCGTGACCTGCTTCAGTTGCGATTCGAGTTGCGGCAGCTTGCCGTACTGCAGTTCGGCCACCTTCTCGAGCTTGCCCTCGCGCTGAAGCTTCGTGATCTCGGCGCGCACGCGGTCGATCTCTTCCTTGAGCTGCGCGCTACCCTGCACCGCCGCTTTCTCGGCGGTCCAGATCTCTTCGAGGTCCTTATATTCGAGGCTCAGCCGGTCGATCTCTTCCTCGATCAGTTGCAGACGCTTTTGCGACGCTTCGTCCTTTTCCTTCTTGACGGCTTCGCGCTCGATTTTCAACTGGATCAGACGACGGTCGAGCTTGTCCATCTCTTCGGGCTTCGAATCAATTTCCATCTTGATCTTCGAAGCCGCTTCATCGATCAGGTCGATGGCCTTGTCGGGCAGGAAGCGATCGGTGATGTAGCGATGCGAGAGTTCCGCCGCCGCGACGATCGCCGGATCGGTGATCTCCACGCCGTGGTGCAGCTCGTACTTCTCCTGCAAGCCACGCAGGATCGCGATAGTCGCCTCGACCGCCGGTTCGTCGATGAGCACCTTCTGGAAGCGGCGCTCGAGCGCGGCATCCTTTTCGATGTACTTGCGGTATTCGTCGAGCGTGGTCGCGCCGATGCAATGCAGTTCGCCGCGCGAGAGCGCCGGCTTGAGCATGTTGCCCGCATCCATCGCGCCTTCGGCCTTGCCCGCGCCCACCATCGTGTGGATTTCGTCGATGAAGACGATAGTCTGGCCTTCGTCCTTCGCGATGTCGTTGAGCACGGACTTCAGGCGCTCCTCGAACTCGCCGCGATACTTCGCGCCCGCGAGCAGCGCGGCCATGTCGAGCGAAAGCACGCGCTTGCCCTTGAGCGTTTCCGGCACTTCGCCGTTGACGATGCGCTGCGCGAGGCCTTCGACGATGGCCGTCTTGCCCACGCCCGGCTCGCCGATCAGCACCGGGTTGTTCTTGGTGCGGCGCTGCAGGATCTGGATTGAGCGGCGGATTTCGTCGTCGCGGCCGATCACGGGATCGAGCTTGCCCGCGCGCGCGCGCTCGGTCAGATCGACGGTGTACTTCTTGAGCGCTTCGCGCTGGCTCTCGGCGTCCTGGCTATGGACTTGCGCGCCGCCGCGCACCGCGACGATCGCGGCTTCGAGCGCCTTGCGCGTCAAGCCGTTCTTGCGCGCGATTTGACCCGCGTCGCCTTTATCGTCGGCGACGGCCAGCAGGAACATCTCGCTCGCGATGTAGGTGTCGTTGAGCTTCTGCGCTTCCTTGTCGGCCTGATTGAGCAGGCCCGTGAGCTCGCGGCCGACCTGCACGTTGCCGTCGGTGCCCTGCACCTGCGGCAAGCGGTTGATGGCGTCGTTCAGTGCGTTCTGCAGCGCCTGCACCTGCACGCCCGCGCGCGACATGAGCGAGCGCGCCGAGCCGTCCTGCTGCGCGACGAGCGCCGCCAGCAGGTGGACTGGTTCGATGTATTGATTGTCGTGGCCGACGGCAAGGCTTTGGGCGTCGGCGAGTGCTTCCTGGAACTTGGTGGTGAGTTTGTCGATTCTCATTTAAAACGAGACCTCCAGTTTTCTTGACTGTCACCAAATCTAAGGGGGACTGCGCCATTTTCAAGCGCTCACCGCGTCATTTTTTCCGATTTTCGAGGTCGAGGCGCCGATGGCCGGCCCCCAGCACGCGGATATGTCCGGGCGAGTGGCCACACCCGCTGCCACAAAACGGGGAGCGAGCCCCACAGGCGCACAAAGGCACCTCTGTGAGGAAGGATAGGCGGGACGGGGAAAGGCGGAAGGAGCGGACGCTGGGTGCGCCGCGCTTCCGTGCTCGCTAGCGCGATGGCGCGTGGCGCACGGCCCGCGCGCGCGGCACGAACGTAATGGGGGCAAGGCCCAGCAAGCCGGTCAGCTCGCCCGCGGGTTGCGCCAGCTCGCCGATGGTGTGCCGGTCGAGCTCGGCCAGGAACGCGTCGCGCGCCGCCGCCAGCGCATGTTTGAGGCGGCATTGCGGCTCAATGACGCAGCTTCGGCGCTCACCATGTTCGTCGGGGAAGCACCCGACCAGCGCGAAATCGCTCTCGGTCTCCCGCACGACCGTGCCGATGCTCAATTCGAGCGAGTTCGGCCCGAGACGCAGGCCGCCATTGCGCCCGCGGATGGTATCGACCCAGCCCAGCTCGCCCAGGCGCTGCACCACCTTCATCAGATGGTTCTTCGAGATGCCGTAGGCGTCGGAGATCTCCTGGATCGTCGAGAGCCCGTCACGACGCAGCGCGAGATAAAGCATCACACGCAGCGAATAATCGGTGTAGTCGGTCAGTCTCATGGTGCCGGGAGGTCGGTGGGCGCACACAGGCGCGGGAGTCCATACAATAACATGCAAGCTGCATGCAAGTTTTTGATCGCCTGGGTATTATGGCTGCGTTGCTTCGCACTTCGCTATTGTTGATTGGTTCATTACGTAGTTTGTTGCAGTTTGCACGCCGTTTGCACGCCCCATGAGCCGCCTGGCGGCTCAGCGCATCGCCCGAAGGCTTCCGACATGACTCACCCCGACGCCAGCGCCGCCCCCGTGCGGCACGCCACGCCCACCGAAGACAACATCCGCGAGCTCGTCTACGCGTTTTACGACCGTGTGCGCGCAGACGCCCTGCTCGGCCCGGTTTTCGATAACGTGCTGGCCGGTCGTTGGGACGAGCATCTGCCGAAGATGTGCCGCTTCTGGTCGAGTCTCGTGCTCGGCACGAAGACTTACCGCGGCAATGTGCAACAGGCGCACGACCCCGTGCCGGGCGTCGAGCCCCAGCATTTCAGCCACTGGCTCTATCTCTTTCTCGATACGGTTCAGGCGCGTTACGAGCCCGCCGCGGCGGTGCAGTTCATGGAGCCCGCGTTGCGCATCGCGCAAAGCCTGCAGCTAAGCCGTTTCGGCTGGGATTACACGATTCCGCCCGAGCAGCAGGCGCTGCTGGACTCGGTGGCGCCGCGGCGGCGCCCTGCGGGTCACGGCCACGATCTCCCGACCCGCCCGACTGGAGAGCCGTTTCCGGCCAAGTTCATCGGCCGCTCGATGGACGAGGACGAAGCCGCTCGCCCGCACTGAACCGCCAGCCTTGGGCGTGGGGAGGCGACAGACTGTTAGTTGCATAAACCAAAACCCGGCAAGAATCCCATAAAGCCTGAAATATCGGAACTATCCGGATTTGCCGCAGGCGTCGCGCTCAGCTTTCTTTCGCCGCATTCGTCGATGTCACGCCCCAGCGCGCTAGCGCCGCGTCGTCGCTCTCGCGCGCGTCCACCCAGCGCGCCCCATGCTCGGTCTCTTCCTTCTTCCAGAACGGCGCTTCGGACTTCAGATAGTCCATGACGAACTCGCACGAGGCGAACGCGTCGCCACGATGCTTCGACGTGGTCGCGACCAGCACGATCTGGTCGAGCGGCGCGAGTTTGCCCACCCGATGGATGATCAGCACCTCGATGCCTGGCCAGCGCCGCTGCGCCTCGACGACGATGCCCTCCAGCGCCTTCTCCGTCATGCCCGGATAGTGCTCGAGCTCCATCCCCGCGACGGCCCTGCCGTCGTTGAGGTCGCGCACGGTCCCGACGAAGCACGCCACCGCGCCAATCGCCGGATTGTGCGCGCGCAATTGCGCCACCTCGGTCGTCAGGTCGAAATCTTCGGTCTGGACACGCACGGGCATGGCCGCTCTCCTCGTCGTTCTGATGGGGGGTCAACCGCCCGTGACCGGCGGGAAAAACGCCACTTCGCAGCCCTCGGTAATGCGCGTGGCCGGCTCGGTCATCACATGGTTGCAGGCCATGCGCAGCGCGCGCCCCTCCGCCAGCGTTTCCGCCCAGGCGCCGCCGCGCGCGCGCAGCCAGCCGCGCACGTCGCCCACCGTGACGATGCCCTCGGGCAGCGTGACCGTTTCGTCGGCCACGCCCAGCGCCTCGCGCACGCTCGCAAAAAATTTCAACTGGATCTTCATCGGATGACGCTCAATACAGCAGTTCGGTGAAAGGAATGAAACGCACGGTCTCGCCCGCGCTGATCGCATGATTGGGCGGATTGTCGATGACGCCGTCGCCCCATACGGTCGAGGTCAGCACCGCCGAGCTCTGGTTCGAGAACAGTTCGAGGCCGCCCGCCGGATTCACGCGCGCGCGCAGGAACTCGTTGCGGCGGTCGGCTTTGGCCTGCGTGAAGTCGGCGCGCAGCGAGAGTGCGCGCGGGCTCACGTGCGTCGCGCCGGCGAGACGCAGCAGGAACGGGCGCACGAACAGCAGGAAGGTGACGAAGCTCGACACCGGATTGCCGGGCAGACCGATGAAAAAGGCCTCGTCGGCGCCATTACCTCCATCTTTGCCCGAATCCGTCCCTGCGTCGGCCTGCGCCCGGCGCACCGCGCCGAACGCGAGCGGCTTGCCCGGCTTCATCGCGATCTGCCACATGTTGATGCGCCCTTCGGCCTCCACCGCGGGCCTCACGTGGTCTTCCTCGCCCACGGAAACGCCGCCCGAGGTCAGGATCAGGTCGTGCTTCGCGGCGGCCTCGCGCAGCGTCGCGCGCGTGACGTCGAGCCGGTCCGGGACGATGCCGTAGTCGGTCACCTCGCAGCCCAGGTTGCGCAGCAGGCCCGTCAGCGTGAAGCGGTTCGAGTTGTAGATCGCGCCCGGCTTGAGCGGCTCACCCGGCATGGTCAATTCGTCGCCGGTGAAGAACACCGCCACTTTCACGCGGCGCGCCACCGTGAGCGTCGCGCAACCCACCGACGCCGCCAGCCCGAGCGCTGCCGGCGTCAGCCGCGTGCCCGCGGGCAGGATCACCGAGCCCTTCTTGATGTCGGCGCCCTGTGCCGTGATCCACTCGCCCGCCTTGGGCGTGTGCAGGATCGTCACCTCGCCGTCGGCGGTCTCGGTCTGCTCCTGCATCACCACGGCATCGGCGCCCGGCGGCACCGTCGCGCCCGTGAAGATGCGCGCCGCCGTACCCGCCGCGAGCGGCTGCGGCGCATGCCCGGCGGGGATGCGCTGCGAGACCGGCAGCCGGCGGCTGCCTTGCGCGAGATCGGCCACGCGCACCGCGTAACCGTCCATCGCGCTCGTGTGCATCGGCGGCACGTCGAGCGGCGAGACGACTTCGACCGCCAGCACGCGGTTCAGCGCGTCGAAGGTCGAGACGGTCTCGGTTGCGTCAGCGCTTGCTGCGCCGGTCAGCGGCTTCGCGGCGGCGAGCAGCGTGGCGAGCGCATCGGCGGTCGAAAGCATCGGCGCGCGCGGCGCGGGCGCGGTGGCAGCGGAAGATGGGGATTGAGGCGTGGACATTGGCGGACTGTTGGGCTGGACTGGACGCCGCTTGCGGCGCCTTCGACAGAGATGGTCTGTCGGTATTGTAGCGGCGGGGACGCGGCATTGCGCCGCCACCCCTTATGCCGCACATTCGCTGCAACCCGACTGCGACGACCGGAACCCTGCCGCAGCGGTTTTGCATCACCCCGGCCGTGGCGCGCAAGACGCCCGCGGCCGGGGTTCGGCGTCATCAAGACGCCGCCAAAGCACCCTCAAAGCCCCGTATGCGCGGCGATGTAGTCCTTCACGCGCTGCGCATCGGCCGGCACGACTTCGAAACGCTGCGGCAGCGCCTCGAGACCCTCGAACGCGGCCGGACGCTCGGGCTCGCGCGCGAGCGCTTCGCGGATCGTCTCGCCGAACTTTACCGGCTGCGCAGTTTCGAGCACGATCATCGGCACGCCGGGCTGCAGATGCTCGCGCGCGACCTTCACGCCGTCTGCCGTATGGGTGTCGATCATGGTCTGGTAGCGCGAGTAGACGTCGCGGATCGTGGCGATGCGGTCCTCGTGGCTGCTGCGCCCCGAGACGAAACCGAACTGCTGCACGCGCACGAAGTCGCCGCTGGCCGCGAGATCGAAACCGCCCTTTTCCTCGACGTCGCGGAACAGTTGCGTGACGCGCGCCGGATCGCGGCCGAGCAGGTCGTAGACGAAGCGCTCGAAATTCGACGCCTTCGAGATGTCCATACTCGGGCTGGTCGTGTGATAGGTCTCGGCCGAGGCGCGCACGCGGTAGACGCCCGTGCGGAAGAACTCGTCGAGCACGTCGTTCTCGTTGGTGGCGACCACGAGCTTTTCAATCGGCAGGCCCATCATGCGCGCGATATGGCCCGCGCAGACGTTGCCGAAGTTGCCCGAGGGCACCGTGAACGAGACGCGCTCGTCGTTGCTCTTCGTCGCGGCGAAATAGCCCGCGAAGTAGTAGACGACCTGGGCCACGACGCGCGCCCAGTTGATCGAGTTGACCGTGCCGATCTTCTGCTGCGCCTTGTATGCGTGATCGTTCGAGACGGCCTTGACGATGTCCTGGCAGTCGTCGAACACGCCTTCCACCGCGAGATTGAAGATGTTCGGGTCCTGCAGGCTGAACATCTGCGCGGTCTGGAACGCGCTCATCTTCTTGTGCGGCGAGAGCATGAACACGCGCACGCCCTTCTTGCCGCGCATCGCGTATTCGGCGGCGCTGCCGGTATCACCGGAAGTCGCGCCGAGGATGTTCAGCTGCTGCCCCGCCTTCGCGAGCGCGTACTCGAACAGGTTGCCGAGCAGCTGCATCGCCATGTCCTTGAACGCGAGCGTCGGGCCGTTCGAGAGCTCGAGCAGCGAGAGCGGCGCACCGTTTTCCTCGCCGAGCGTCGTGAGTGGCGTGATCTTGCTCGCGTCCTCGCCGTGGCGCACGTTGCAGTACGTTTGCGCCGTGTAGGTGCGGCGCGTCAGATCGCGCAGGTCCTCGGCGGGAATGTCGTCGCTGAACTTCGAGAGAATCTCGAACGCGAGGTCCGCGTACGAGAGGCCGCGCCAGCGCGCGAGCTCGTCCTTGCCGATCTTCGGATATTCGGCCGGCAGATAGAGGCCGCCGTCGCGCGCGAGGCCGCCCAGCAGGATGTCGGAAAACGAGTGATGCTCGCCGGCGCCCGCGCCGCGCGTCGATAGGTAATTCATTGCGTTGCCCTTGCCGTTGCCTTAGTTCAGTCCTTCCATGCGCAGCTTCGTCACCGACGACTTCACGGTCGCCAGCTTCTCGATCTGCGCGATCGCCGCGTTGACGCGCTTTTCGACGGTCTCGTGCGTGATCAGGATGATGTCGGTTTCCGCCTTGCCCTGCGCGTCGATCTGCTCCGATTCCTTTTGCAGCAGCGCGTCGATCGAAATGCCGCTGTCGGCGAGGATGCGCGTGATGTCGGCCATCACGCCGGTCTGGTCGGCCACGCGCAGGCGCAGGTAATAGCCGCTCGTGACTTCGTCGATCGGCAGGATCGGCGTGTTCGAGAGGCTCTCTGGCTGGAACGCCAGATGCGGCACGCGGTGCTCGGGGTCGGCCGTATGCAGGCGCGTGACGTCGACGAGATCGGCCACCACGGCCGAGGCCGTCGGCTCCGCGCCCGCACCCTTGCCGTAATAGAGCGTCGTGCCCACGGCGTCGCCGTGCACGACCACTGCGTTCATCGCGCCTTCCACGTTCGCGAGCAGGCGCTTGGCCGGAATCAGCGTCGGGTGCGTGCGCAACTCGATGCCCTTCTCCGTGCGGCGCGCGATGCCGAGCAGCTTGATGCGATAGCCGAGTTCTTCCGCGTACTTGATGTCGATGGCGTCGAGCTTGCTGATGCCTTCCACGTAGGCCTTGTCGAACTGCACGGGCACGCCGAACGCGATCGCGCTCATGATCGTGGCCTTGTGCGCGGCGTCCACGCCTTCGATGTCGAAGGTCGGATCGGCTTCGGCGTAGCCGAGCTCCTGCGCGCCCTTGAGCGCGGTCGCGAAGTCGAGGCCGCGCTCGCGCATCTCCGACAGGATGTAGTTCGTGGTGCCGTTGATGATGCCGGCGATGTACTCGATGCGGTTGGCCGTGAGGCCTTCGCGCAGCGCCTTGATGATGGGAATGCCACCCGCGACCGCCGCCTCGAACGCGACCATCACGCCCCGGGCGCGCGCCGCTTCGAAGATCTCGGTGCCGTGGACCGCCAGCAGCGCCTTGTTCGCGGTGACCACGTGCTTGCCGTTGGCGATGGCGCGCAGCACGAGCTCCTTCGCGACGCCGGTGCCGCCGATCATTTCGGCGACGATCGAAATCGACGGGTCGTCGACGACCGCGTTGAAGTCGCTCGTCAACTCGACGGTGCCGGCATCGGCGCCGAGCGCCGCCGTGGCCTTGGCCGGGTTGCGCACGGCGATGCGCGCGACCTCGATGCCGCGGCCCGCGCGGCGTTTGATTTCTTCCTGGTTGCGGCGCAGTACCGTGAAGGTGCCGCTGCCCACCGTGCCGAAGCCCAAGAGACCTACTTTGATCGGTTCCATGCAGCGTGTGTTCGTCTAAGTGTGTAAAAGGGAAAAGCGGTTGCGCCGCGCCTGAAACGTCAACCGGGCGGCGCGCATGTCGTGTGCCTCAGTGCCCGCTCAGGTGCCGTGCCTCTGGCGATAGCCGTCGAGGAAGCGCGCGATGCGGTTGATCGAATCGGTCAGGTCGTCGACGTTCGGCAGGAACACCACGCGGAAGTGGTCCGGCTGCTTCCAGTTGAAACCCGTGCCCTGCACCAGCAGGACGCGCTCCGCGAGCAGCAGGTCGAGGATGAACTGCTGATCGTCCTGGATCGGATAGAGCTTCGGGTCGAGGCGCGGGAACATGTAGAGCGCGGCCTCGGGCTTCACGCAGGTCACGCCGGGAATGGCCGTGAGCATGTTGTAGGCGAGCTCGCGCTGGCGATACAGGCGCCCGCCCGGCTGGATCAGCTCGTTGATGCTCTGGTAGCCGCCCAGCGCCGTCTGGATCGCATACTGGCCGGGCACGTTCGCGCACAGGCGCATCGACGCCAGAATGCCCAGGCCTTCGGTGTAGTCCTTCGAGCGGCGGCGGTTCTCGGCCGTCAGGCCCGAGATGAACATCCAGCCCGCGCGGTAGCCGCACGCGCGATAGCTCTTCGACAGGCTGTTGAGCGTGACCGTGATGACGTCTTCGGAGAGCGAGCCGAGCGCCGTGTGGCTCTTGCCGTCGTAGATGATCTTGTCGTAGACCTCGTCGGCGAAAATGATCAGGCCGTGCTCGCGCGCGATGGCCACGAGGCCGCGCAGCAATTCGTCCGAATACAGCGCCCCCGTGGGGTTGTTCGGGTTGATGACCACGAGTGCGCGCGTGTTCGGCGTGATCTTCGCGCGGATGTCGTCGAGATCGGGCATCCAGGCGTTCGATTCGTCGCAGATGTAGTGCACCGGCGTGCCGCCCGAGAGGCTCACCGCCGCGGTCCAGAGCGGATAGTCGGGCGCCGGCAGCAGCACTTCGTCCTCGTCGTTCAGGAGCGCCTGCATCGCCATCACGATCAGCTCGGACGCACCATTGCCGATGTAGATGTCGTCGAGCTCGACGCCCTTGACGCCCTTTTGCTGCGCGTAATGCATGATCGCCTTGCGCGCGGCGAACACGCCCTTCGAGTCCGAATACCCCGAGGAGCCCGGCAGGTTCAGGATCATGTCCTGAATGACTTCGTCGGGCGCATCGAAACCAAACGGCGCGAGATTGCCGATATTCAGCTTGATGATGCGATGGCCTTCTTCTTCGAGGCGCTTGGCATGCTCGAGCACCGGCCCCCGGATGTCGTAGCAAACGTTCTGCAGCTTGTTGGATTTGAGGATCGGTTTCACGGCGGGCGGTGGGTCCAGAAGCGGGTCTAAGAGCAGTCTAAAAGCTGAATCGGGCTGCGACGGGGTGGATCGGTGCAGAACAGACGGCGCGCGGGGCCGCGAGCCTTGCAGGAGCGGCACGCCATGCACGAGTTGCACGGATTGTACGGGTTGGCAGCCTGCCTGCAGCTTGTGACTGCGTTCGCCCTTCGGTGGATGATGCGGGCGGATGGCGTGATGCGGATGCAGCAGGCGCACACGGAGGGCTCGCGGCCGGCTCCGGGGCACTTTGGGGCGGGGTCCGGCGTCGCAGCCGCTAAAAAGCTATAATTTAGCGGATTTTGGCCGACTTCCGCAATGCGCAATCCGCCGCGCGAGCCCGTCCCGCCGCGGAGGAGACGAAATCGGGGCGCGACCGCCGCGAGGCCGTCCCGATACTGTCGATGCCCTCGACACGCGCAGATTGCCCGGCCGGGCGGCCAGGATGCGCCATGCACCCTGGCTGCGCCTCTCCCGAACCGAGACCTTCCGGAACCGAGTTTTGAAACTACACCAGGACTCCAGCGGCGCGCTGAACACCGTCACCGGTTACGGCGCCGACTATGTCGAAATCAATCTCCAGCGCCACACCGGCAGCATCATCGTGATGCCCGACTCGCCCGTCGTGCCCTGGCCGGTCAATGCGTTCGACGCCCTGACCCCCGAACTCTTCGCGATGCTGCTGCCGCTCAACCCCGAGGTGGTGGTGTTCGGCAGCGGCGAGCGGCTGCAGTTTCCGCATCCGCGCCTGACCGCGGCGCTGAGCGCGAAGCGCATCGGCGTCGAGGCGATGGACTTCAAGGCCGCCTGCCGCACTTACAACATCCTGATGGCCGAAGGCCGGCGCGTGGCCGCCGCGCTTCTGATCGAAAGCTGACCTGCCTCGCGCCGCTTCAAGTCCGCCTTAAGCTCGCCTTCAGGTAAGCCTCGCGCGCCGTAGTACACTTGCGCGCCGCGCAGGCGTTGCGCGCGCCCGCCACCCGCGGGCGCCGCGCTGCCTGACCGACCGCAACATCAACAAGAACAGGCTGGAAACATGAACGATACGCCCTCGAGGCTGCCGCTCAATCGCAGCGCGATCCTGCTCCTGATCGTCGCTTTCGCTGTGATCTGGTTCGTGCCGCTTGGCTGGCGCCATCTGCTGCCGAGCGACGAAGGCCGCTACGCTGAAATGGCGCGCGAGATGCTCGCCAGCGGCGACTGGATCACCCCGCGCTACAACGGCTACAAGTATTTCGAGAAGCCGCCGCTGCAAACCTGGATGAACGCGCTCACGTTCGCATGGTTCGGTCTCGGCGAATGGCAGGCGCGCCTCTACACGGCCCTCACGGGCTTCGCGGGCGTGCTGCTGATCGGCTTCACCGGTGCGCGCGTCTTCAACGCCGCCACGGGCTTCTTCGCCGCGCTCGTGCTCGCCTGCGCGCCCTACTGGAACCTGATGGGCCATTTCAACACGCTCGACATGGCCCTGTCGTTCTGGATGGAGCTCACGCTCTGCGCGCTGCTGCTCGCCCAGCGCCCGAACCTGTCCACGCGCTCGGCGCGCCTGTGGATGTGGGTCTGCTGGGGCTCGATGGCGCTCGCCGTGCTCTCGAAGGGCCTGATCGGCCTGATCCTGCCCGGCGCCGTGCTGGTGCTCTACACCGTGCTCGCGCGCGACTGGGCGCTCTGGAAGCGGCTGTATCTCGTGAGCGGCCTGATTGTCTTTTTCGCGATCGTCGCGCCGTGGTTCGTGCTGGTGCAGCAGCGCAATCCGGAATTCTTCAACTTCTTCTTCATCGTCCAGCAGTTCCAGCGCTATTTGACGCCGGCGCAGAACCGCCCCGGCGCGTTCTGGTACTTCGTGCCCGTGATCCTCGTGGGCTTCCTGCCGTGGCTCTCGGTGAGCGTGCAAAGCGTGCGCCATGCGCTGCGCGCGCCGAAACAGCCCAACGGCTTCGCCCCCGTCACGCTGATGCTGATCTGGAGCGCGTTCATCTTCCTGTTCTTCAGCGCCTCGCACTCGAAGCTGATTTCGTACACGCTGCCGATCGCGCCGCCGCTTGCGCTCGTCATCGGCCTGTATCTGCCGCTCATGACGCGCAAGCAGTGGAACCGCCACCTGGCGGGCTACGCGCTCCTCGCCGTCGTGCTGATGGCAGGCTCCTTCGTGCTCACGCGCCTCGGCGACTCGCGCAACCCCAACGCGCTCTATCGCGAATTCCAGGTCTGGGTGTTCGCCGCCGCCGCGGTCGCCTTCATCGCCACCATGATCGGATTGCGCCTCGCCCGCGCGAAACGCACGCCCGAGACGGGCGCGAGCGCGCCGGCCGTGGCGCTCGGCACCGCGTGGCTGCTGCTCGCGACCATCGCGGGCACGGGGCACGACGTGTTCGGCACGCTCAGCTCGGGCGCGCCGCTCGCGCCCGCCGTGCGCGCGGCCATCGCCAAACTGCCACCCGATACGCCGTTCTATTCGGTGGGCGTGCTCGACCATACGATGCCGTTCTACGTGCGCCACACGATGACGATGGTGCAGGTCACCGACGAGCTGGCCTTCGGCATCTCCGAGGAGCCGCAAAAATGGGTGCCGACCATTGCCGACTGGGAGCAGCGCTGGAAGGCCGAGCGCTACGCCCTCGCGCTGATGCCGGTGCAGCGCTACGACGAACTGGCCGCGCAGGGCTTCCCGATGCAGGTGATCGCGCGCGATACGCGCCGCGTGATCGTCGAGAAGCCGCAATCCTGACGATTCAGGGTTTGCGGCGGCCATGCTCCGCGCATGAGCGATAATGCTGGGCGCCGAAAGCGTGAGCGCGTGGCGGGCCATTTTGTGAGACCGGTCTTGCGACTGTGGCTGCGAAGGCCGCCCTCACGGACAACCGGCGCAGGCAACGGGTCCCGGTGGGACGCCTGCCTGTTCGCAGCGGTTCAGGGCCAGGACCCGGAGAGCGCACCCATGAACCGGCACCGGCTGGCTCAAGCGCGCGCCGCAGACGAGAGTCGAAACCGCAACGCCGGCTGACCGGAGCCAACCCGCCGGAGCCGCGCGCCCGCCCCGCCAGCGTCCGGCCAAGCGCGCCGCAATCCCACCCCAAATTCACTTAGCCACCCATTAGCCATCCGACACGATGAATCCGATTTCCCTCATCTGCATCCTCGCCGGCGTCAGCCTCAATGCCTGCGCGCAACTGTTGCTGAAAGCCGGTGTCAATGCCGTTGGACACTTCGAATTCACCCGTGCGAACATCTTGCCCATCGGCTGGAAGCTCGCGACGCAACTGCCGATCATCGGCGGGCTCACCTGCTACGTGTTCAGCGTGGTCGTGTGGATCGTGGGACTCTCGCGCGTGGACGTCTCGATCGCCTACCCGATGCTCTCGCTCGGCTACGTGGTCAACGCGTTTGCGGCATGGTATCTGTTCGGCGAGGCACTGAGCGTGCAGCGCCTCGTCGGCATCGGCATCATTCTGATCGGCGTGTACGTGCTCGCGCGCAGCTAGGGCACGCCGCCGCCCAGCCGGGCACGCATCGAGGCGCGCTTTCTTGCCTTTCGCGCCACCGCAGCCGAATTCTGACTTTTTCTGACGTTCTCACGAGCCAAGCCCCTATGACCGAGTCATCCGCGCACACCCCCGTTTCGTTCCTGCCGTTCGTCAAGCCCGAGATCGACGAAGAAACCATCGCGGGCGTCGCCGACGTGCTGCGCTCGGGCTGGATCACGACCGGTCCGCAAAACCAGGCGTTCGAGGCGGCGCTCTCCGAATATTGCGGCGGGCGCCCGGTGCGCACCTTCAACTCGGGCACCGCGACGCTCGAGATCGGCCTGCGCATCGCGGGCGTGGGCCCCGGCGACGAGGTCATCACGACGCCCGCCTCGTGGGTGGCCACGAGCAACGTGGTCTACGAAGTAGGCGCGACGCCCGTGTTCGCCGACATCGACCCCGTCACGCGCAACATCGACCTCGACAAGCTCGAAGCCGCCATCACGCCGCGCACCAAGGCGATCATTCCCGTCTACCTCGCGGGCCTGCCCGTCGACATGGACCGGCTCTACGCCATCGCGCGCCAGCACAAGCTGCGCGTGATCGAAGACGCCGCGCAGGCGTTCGGCTCGACCTGGAACGGCAAGCGCATCGGCGCGATCGGCGATATCGTCTCGTTCAGCTTCCACGCCAACAAGAACCTCACGTCGATCGAGGGCGGCGCGCTCGTGCTCAACAACGAGGACGAAGCCGAACTCGCCCGCAAGTACCGCCTGCAGGGCATCACGCGCACGGGCTTCGACGGCATGGACTGCGACCTGCTCGGCGGCAAGTACAATCTCACGGACGTGGCGGCGCGCGTGGGCCTCGGCCAGCTCAAGCACATCGAGCGCTTCACCGAGCAGCGCCGCAAGCTCGCGCACGCCTATTTCACGGGCTTCGAGGGCAGCGCCGCGGTGAAGCTCGGCATGGGCCTGCCGGTCGCCGACTTCACCAACAGCAACTGGCACATGTTCCAGATCACGCTGCCGCTCGAGAAGCTCACGCTCGACCGCGCGGGCTTCATGGAGCAGCTCAAGGAGCGCGGCATCGGCTCGGGCGTGCACTACCCGGCCATCCACCTCTTCACGCTCTATCGCGAGCGCGGTTTTACCGCGGGCATGTTCCCGCACGCCGAGCGGTTCGGCGCGACCACGGTCACGCTGCCGCTCTTCACGCAGATGAGCGTCGCCGACGTGGCCCGCGTGTGCCGCGCCATCGACGAGATCTGCAAGCAGTACGCAGTCGGGGCCGCTGCCTGATCCACCGCTTCTGATCCACCGCTTCATGCGGTGATTCAGGCGCGCGGGTGCGGCAGCCCAGGGGGGGCGCACCCGCTTTGTCTGTGCTTGAGAGCGGCCATATCGACGCCAACTACACGTATCACCAGAATGGAAAAGACGCACTCATGACCCAAACGGAACAACGCACCTTGACCCCGGAAACGCCGGAAGTCTCGGTCATCATTCCGGTCTACAACGAGGAAGCGGGACTGGCCGCGCTGTTCGCGCGCCTGTACCCGGCGCTCGACGCGCTCGGCACCTCGTACGAAATCATCTTCATCAACGACGGCAGCCGCGACCGCTCGGCCGCGATGCTCGCCGAGCAGTTCCGCGCGCGGCCCGACACCACGCGCGCGATCCTGCTCAACGGCAACTACGGCCAGCACATGGCGATTCTCGCGGGCTTCGAGCAGGCGCGCGGCGAAATCGTCATCACGCTCGACGCCGACCTGCAGAACCCGCCCGAGGAAATCGGCAAGCTCGTCGAGAAGATGCGCGAAGGCTACGACTACGTGGGCACCATCCGCATGCAGCGCCAGGACAGCCTGTGGCGCCGCAAGGCCTCGCGGATGATGAACCGCCTGCGCGAGCGCATCACGCGCATCAAGATGACGGACCAGGGCTGCATGCTGCGCGCCTATAGCCGCCACATCGTCGACACGATCAACCGCTGCGGTGAAATCAACACCTTCATTCCGGCGCTCGCCTACACGTTCGCGCAGAACCCCGTCGAGGTCGACGTCGCGCACGAAGAGCGCTTCGCGGGCGAATCGAAGTATTCGCTCTATAGCCTGATTCGCCTGAACTTCGACCTCGTGACCGGCTTCTCGGTCGTGCCGCTGCAGTGGCTCTCGTTCATCGGCGTGATTCTCTCGCTCGGCTCCGCGGGCCTGTTCGTCCTGCTGCTGATCCGCCGCTTCATCATCGGCGCGGAAGTGCAAGGCGTGTTCACGCTGTTCGCCATCACATTCTTCCTGCTCGGCGTGATCATCTTCGCGCTCGGGCTGCTCGGCGAGTACATCGGCCGCATCTATCAGCAGGTGCGCGCGCGTCCGCGCTATCTCGTGCAGACGATCCTCGAAGCGCGCAACGGCCGCGAAGTGGTCGGCGTGCCGCGCCAGGATGTCGTGCAAGGCGTGCAGGCGTCTCTTGGCGTGGGCGCCGGGGCCGCCGCGAATCAGGGTAGCCAGGGAACACAGCGGGGAGCCCAGTCATGAAGCCGCGCGCCGTCGTTTTCGCGTATCACAATGTGGGCGTGCGCTGCCTGCAAGTCCTGCTCGCGCGCGGCGTGGACGTGGCGCTCGTGGTCACGCACGAGGACAGCCCGACCGAGAATATCTGGTTCGGCAGCGTGAAGTCGGTGGCCGAGGAACACGGCATCGACGTCGTCACGCCCGCCGATCCGAAAAGCCCCGAGCTGCGCGCGGCCGTTTCCGCCGCGCGGCCCGATTTCATCTTCTCGTTCTACTACCGGCACATGCTGCCGGTGGACCTGCTCGCGATCGCGGCGCGCGGCGCCTACAACATGCATGGCTCGCTGCTGCCGAAGTACCGCGGCCGCGTGCCCACGAACTGGGCCGTGCTCAAGGGCGAGACCGAGACCGGCGCGACGCTGCACGAAATGGCCGCAAAGCCCGACGCAGGCGCGATCATTGCACAGACGCCCGTGCCGATCCTGCCCGACGACACCGCCGCGATGGTGTTCGACAAAGTGACCGTGGCCGCCGAGCAGACGCTCTGGCGCGTGCTGCCCGCGCTGATCGCGGGCGAGGCGCCGCATCTGCCCAACGATCTCGCGCACGGCAGCTACTACGGCGGGCGCAAGCCCGAAGACGGCCGCCTCGATTTCACGCAAAGCGCGCAGGACGTCTACAACCTGATTCGCGCGGTCGCGCCGCCCTATCCCGGCGCGTTCACCGAGATCGGCAACGCGCGTTTCGTGGTCGCGCGCGCGCGCATGGCGCGGCCCGGCACGGAACTCGCGAAGCTGGCCGGATTGCCCCCCGGACTCCACGTAAGCGATAATGCGCTTTTCGCCGTCTGCGGCGACGGCCGCGCCATCGCGATCCACGAACTGCGGCATGCGCCGAGCCTGGAACATGGCGGTCAAGAGACCGTCATCACCCCCGCCGCGTTCTCCGAATTCACCTCATCTGTCCCCCGTCCATGAAAAAAGTCCTGATCCTGGGTGTGAACGGCTTTATCGGCCATCACCTCTCCAAGCGCATCCTCGAAACCACGAACTGGGAAGTGTTCGGGATGGACATGCAGACGGACCGCCTCGGCGACCTCGTCAAGCATGAGCGGATGCACTTCTTCGAAGGCGACATCACGATCAACAAGGAGTGGGTCGAGTACCACGTCAAGAAGTGCGACGTGATCCTGCCGCTGGTGGCGATCGCCACGCCCGCGACCTACGTGCAGCAGCCACTGCGCGTGTTCGAGCTCGACTTCGAGGCGAACCTGCCCATCGTGCGTTCGGCCGTGAAGTACCACAAGCATCTGGTCTTTCCGTCGACCTCCGAGGTCTACGGCATGTGCTCCGACGAGCAGTTCGACCCGGACGCCTCGGCGCTGACCTACGGCCCGATCAACAAGCCGCGCTGGATCTACGCGTGCTCCAAACAGCTCATGGACCGCGTGATCTGGGGCTACGGCATGGAGGGCCTGAACTTCACGCTGTTCCGTCCGTTCAACTGGATCGGCCCGGGCCTGGACTCGATCTACACGCCGAAGGAAGGTTCGTCGCGCGTCGTGACGCAGTTCCTCGGCCACATCGTGCGCGGCGAGAACATCAGCCTCGTCGATGGCGGCGCGCAAAAGCGCGCGTTCACCGACATCGACGACGGCATCGAAGCGCTGATGAAGATCATCGAGAACAAGGACGGCGTCGCCACGGGCAAGATCTACAACATCGGCAACCCGACCAACAACTTCTCGGTGCGCGAGCTCGCGCACAAGATGCTTGCGCTCGCAGCCGAATTCCCCGAGTACGCCGAGACGGCCAGGAAGGTGCAGCTCGTCGAGACCTCGTCGGGCGCGTACTACGGCGCGGGCTATCAGGACGTGCAGAACCGCGTGCCGAAGATCGAGAACACGATGCAGGAGCTCAGCTGGGCGCCGAAGTCGACCTTCGACGAAGCGCTGCGCAAGATTTTCGAAGCGTACCGCGGCCACGTGGCCGAAGCGCGCGCCCTCGTCGAGCAGCAATAAGCGCATCGCAAAGGACTTCGCCACTTGGCCCGCATCGTCCTGAAAATCGACGTCGACACGCTGCGCGGCACGCGCGAAGGCGTGCCGAATCTCGCGCGCATCTTCGACCGCTACAAGGCGCGCGCAACGTTCCTGTTCAGCCTCGGCCCGGACCACACGGGCTGGGCGCTGCGCCGCGTGTTCCGCCCCGGCTTTCTCAAGAAGGTCTCGCGCACGTCCGTCGTGGAGCACTACGGCGTGAAGCAACTGATGTACGGCGTGCTGCTGCCCGGCCCCGACATCGGCGTGGAAGCGGCCTCGCACATGCGCGCCATCCACGAGGCGGGCTTCGAGTGCGGCATCCATACGTGGGATCACGTCTACTGGCAGGACAACGTGCGCACGCGCGACGCGCAATGGACCGCGCGCCAGATGCAGAAGAGCCACGCGCGCTTCACGCAGATTTTCGGCACGCCGCCCGTCACGCACGGCGCCGCGGGCTGGCAGATGAACGACGCCGCGTTCGGGCAGATCGACGCCTGGGGCATGCAGTACGCCTCGGACGGTCGCGGGCATTCGCCCTATCGTCCCGTGGTCGCTGGCCGCACGCTGAACCACGTGCAGATGCCCACCACGCTGCCCACGCTCGACGAGGTGCTGGGCGTGGACGGCGTGGATATCGACAACGTCGCCGCCTGGCTGCTCGAGCGCACCGAGCACAATCCGCACGACCAGGTGTTCACGCTGCATGCCGAGCTCGAAGGCCAGAAGCTCGCGCCGGTATTCGAGCAACTGCTCGCGGGCTGGCGCGCACAGGGCCATACGTTTGCCACGATGGGCGACTACCATGCGACGCTGGACCCGGATTCGCTGCCATCGTACCCTGTCACCTGGGGTGAGATCGCCGGCCGTTCGGGCCAGTTGATCGTCCAGCCCGACTGAAATCCGCTGCAAGGCCATGCCGCGACGCAGCACGCCGAGACCACGCTGCGCCCGCGCCCATGCCAGCCCATAACAACAGGAGAGCCACGTGCCTGACGTGACCATCGCAGTCGACCAACCCGTTCCCGATTTCACCGCGCCCGCCACCGGCGGCGACTTCACGCTCTCGAGCCTCAAGGGCAAGAAGGTCGTGCTGTACTTCTACCCGAAGGACAACACGCCCGGCTGCACACGCGAAGGCATGGAGTTCCGCGACCTGTTCCCGAAGTTCAAGAAGGCGGGCGCCACGATCGTGGGCGTCTCGCGCGACAGCGTGCGCTCGCACGAGAACTTCAAGACCAAGCTCGAACTGCCGTTTACCTTGGTATCGGATGGCGACGAAGCGCTCTGCTCGCTCTTCAACGTCATCAAAATGAAGAAAATGTATGGCAAAGAAGTACGGGGGATCGAACGCTCCACGTTCCTCATCGACGCCGACGGCGTACTGCGCCAGGAGTGGCGCGGACTCAAGGTGCCGGGCCACGTCGAGGAAGTCCTGGATGCTGTACAAGCGCTGTGAGGCGCGTTATATTGGGCTGCAATGAGTGCCTGTCCACCCCATTTTTTGTCGCATTTGCCACGCCCGCGCGGTCTTGAGAACGGTCACAGGATGACCGCTCCGGCGCATCCGGGGCAACGCGCCATGAAAGCAGTCAAGCCGCTTGCCTCGTCATCCGGGGCGGCGGCTTTTTTGTTTGTTGTCACTCCCTACACGTCGTGCCGGATTAGCGACCCGGTGCGCGTCAACGTCAAGGAGCCGATCGAAAAACAGGCGAACCGGCATTTTCAGACCTGAGCGCGCACCCAGTGCGGTCACGGCGGGCGCCTACCCGGCACCCCTACGCACCGCCCGAAAGCGCACCGTACGGTTAACACCGCGACCACTCGACCCGAATTTTTCGAGGGACACCATGCCTTTGCCTACTCCCCCCAGCAAGCTCGGCAACCTGCTGCCGCCCGATGAATACAAGGCGCGTGCGCGCACGACGCGCAGCACGCGCAAAGCGGCGAGCGAGAACGACGCCGCCGATGTCGCCGACTATGGCGCGGAGAGCGTCGCCGAGCCGATGACCCCCGCCGCCAACGCGTCGACCACGCTGCGCACGGTGTCCATGCACACCGCCAGCGCCGAACTGGCCGCGCTCGAACCGGTCGCGCCGGCCCCGGCGCGAAAACGCAAACAGCAAACGGCGGCGCTGCTGCAGCCGGTGCAGGCTCATGCCGAGCCGCAGACCGAAGCCCCCGGAGCGCCCGTCGCGCGCGGCGATAAATCGCCTTCGACCAAAACGGCCGGCGGCGCAGCCGCGCCCACCGCGCGCACCGGCACGAAAAAACGCGTGCACCCCGAGGAAACCATCGAGGTGCAGAAGCTCTTCGTGCTCGACACGAACGTGCTGATGCACGATCCGACCTGTCTGTTCCGTTTCGAAGAACACGACGTCTTCCTGCCGATGATGACGCTGGAAGAGCTCGACAACCACAAGAAGGGCATGTCGGAAGTGGCGCGCAACGCGCGCCAGGTGAGCCGCACGCTCGATCAGCTGGTGGCGAACGCCGGGCCGATCTCGGAGGGCATCTCGCTCGACCGGCTCGGCAGCCGCGAGGCGCTCGGGCGGCTCTACTTCCAGACCACGCTCACGCACATCGACCCGGTCGACGGCCTGCCCGAAGGCAAGGCCGACAACCAGATCCTCGGCGTCGTGCGCGCGCTGCAGCGCGACCGGCCGGACCGTCTCGTCGTGCTGGTGTCGAAAGACATCAACATGCGCATCAAGGCGCACGCGCTCGGCCTGCCCGCCGAAGACTATTTCAACGACCAGGTTCTCGAAGACAAGGACCTGCTCTATTCGGGCATCCGCGCGCTGACGCAGGACTTCTGGACCAAACACGCCAAGGGCATGGAGTCCTGGCAGGACACCAAGACCGGCACCACGTACTACCGCGTGACGGGTCCCGAGTGTCTCTCGATGCTCGTGAACGAGTTCGTCTATCTCGAGCCGCAGAACGGCGAGCCCGCGTTCCACGCGATCGTGCGCGAGCTCAACGGCAAGACGGCGCTCCTGCAGACGCTGCGCGACTACGGCCACCACAAGAACAACGTGTGGGGCATCACGGCGCGCAACCGCGAGCAGAACTTCGCGCTGAACCTGCTGATGAACCCCGAGATCGACTTCGTCACGCTGCTCGGCCAGGCCGGCACGGGCAAGACGCTCGTCGCGCTCGCCGCGGGCCTCGCGCAGGTGCTCGACGACAAGCGCTACAACGAGATCATCGTGACGCGCGCGACGGTGCCCGTGGGCGAAGACATCGGCTTCCTGCCGGGCACGGAAGAGGAAAAGATGCAGCCGTGGATGGGCGCCTTCGACGATAACCTCGAAGTGCTCCAGAAGACCGACGATGCCGCCGGAGAATGGGGCCGCGCCGCGACCCAGGAGCTGATCCGCTCGCGCCTGAAGGTCAAGAGCATGAACTTCATGCGCGGCCGGACGTTCGTGGACAAGTATCTGATCATCGACGAGGCGCAGAACCTGACGCCCAAGCAGATGAAGACGCTCGTCACGCGCGCGGGTCCGGGCACGAAGATCGTGTGTCTGGGCAACATCGCGCAGATCGATACGCCATACCTGACCGAAGGCAGTTCCGGCCTGACCTATGTGGTGGATCGCTTCAAGGGCTGGGCGCATAGCGGCCACGTGACGCTCGCGCGCGGCGAGCGCTCGCGTCTCGCGGACTACGCGTCGGACATCCTCTAACGTCCCGCAGCACCGGCGTTTGCGGCGCTTTTTGAAGCGCCGGCCGCACCCCGAAGGACCGTTTCCGGGCAACCGGATACGGTCCTTTTTTCATGCTCCGAAAGGCTCCGCGACGTACCGAACCGGCAACAGATCGCGCGCGAACTTCAAGTAAGTTGTGAAGATTTCTTGCCGAAGCCATGTCCGGCGGGCTACCATCCGCTCATTACCGGTTTTCCCCAATGGCGAACGCTTCGCGTTTGCCTCCTGCATTTCCATGCGGCGACTCTGGCTTCCTCTACTGATCGTGGTTTTTCTTGCGGCGTGTTCCAGCGCACCGCAGAAGACCTCGCGCAGCGGCGGTTCGAGCGCGAGCGCCAACGCGTGGCGCACCCGCCCCCCCGGCTTTCCCGATTTCGTCGACCACAGCATCGGACGCGAGGAAATCTCCATCCAGGCGATGAGTCTCGTGGGCATTCCTTACCGCTGGGGCGGGAATACGCCCGATAGCGGCTTCGATTGCAGCGGTCTCGTGAAGTACGTGTTCGCGCGCGCGGCCCGGGTGGACCTGCCGCGCACCACGGCCGACATGAGCCAGCGCGGCGAGTCCATCGACCCCGACGAGATCGCGGCAGGCGACCTCGTGTTCTTCAACACGACCGGTCGGCCGCACTCTCACGTCGGCATTTATGTGGGCAAATTGCGCTTCGTCAATGCGCCGTCGACGGGCGGCACGGTGCGGCTCGACTATCTGACCAATCCGTACTGGGCGAAGCATTTCGACGGCATTCGCCGCATGGCGCCTCCGAAGAGCACACCGACCGCGCCGTTCGATACGCCGACGTGGGAAGCGTCCGCGCCTGCGCCGGGTGCACCGGCCGTTGCGGCTGCGGCAACGGCGGTGGCGCCGGCTACGGCGGCTGTGAGGCCTTCGGTTGCGCAGCCCAACCCCGCTGTGGCGGCCGTGCCTGCCGCTTCCGCGCCGTCAGCCCCGCGCATGGCGGCAGCGACGGATCAGAGTCGTCTGACATCGGCGCCTCAGGCCGCCTATGCGGGCGCGGCGCCGGCTTCAGTGCCGGCTTCGGGCACAACCTCCGCGCCGCCGGCCGACGCGTTCGAGCCACCGCCCGCAGCGCTCAGCGCGGCGCAGCTCCAGTCCCGCGAGGCCGGCGCGGTTGCACCTGCCACCGTCCCAAGCACCGCCTCGGCCCCGCCCGCTGGTGCGCCACACGACGCCATCAACGCCGCCGCCGATGCGTTCGAGCCGCCGCCGTCCGGCATGAGCGCCGCGCAACGGCAAGCCGCACAGGCCGGATCGGCGCCGATCGAGCCCACACCGTCCTCAGGCGCGCCCGTCCAGATCATGCGCGCCTCGACAGCGGGCGCGAGCGCCCCCGCCCCCACGCAATCGAGCGACGACCCCATCGCCCGCTTCGCCAACGGCTCGTTCTGAGCTGAACGCCCGGGTCGAGGGCTTGGTCGGCGGCAGCGTGGCATCCACCAGCCGCAAGCTCCTGGCCAAAAGACCAATCAAAAGGCGGAGGCGGTTTCGCGCGCCCTCGGCGTCTGCTATCGTTTTGGGACTGTTTTCCATACTTTCGCCAAGCGAGGCAGCGATGGATCTCGGACTCGGCAACAAAGTGGTTCTGGTCACGGGCGGTAGCAAGGGGATCGGCCTGGCATGCGCCCGTGCGTTCGCAAGGGAAGGCGCGAAAGTCGCCATCGTCTCGCGCGACCCCGCCAATCTGGCCCGCGCGCGCGAGCAACTGGCGAGCGAAGGGTTCCACATCCATCTCACGCGCGCCGACCTGCACGAGCCGCACAGCGCCGCCGACGTGGTCGAGGAAGTCACCACGGCGGTCGGCCCCATCGACATCCTCATCAACAGCGCGGGCGCCGCGCGCCGCTACGACCCGGAATCGCTCGACGCCGATGCGTTCAAGGCGACCATGGAAGCCAAGTATTTCCCGTACATCTACCCGCAGCAGGAGGTGCTGCGCCGCATGGTGGAACGCATCAAGGCCGGCACGGCGAAGGAGCCGGGGGCGATCGTCAACATCATCGGCATGGGCGGCAAGTACGCGAGCGACATTCATATCGCGGGCGGCGCGGCCAATGCGGCGCTCATGCTCGCCACGGTGGGACTTGCGCACTATCACGCGCGCTACGGCATCCGCATCAATGCGATCAATCCCGGCGCGACGCTCACCGAGCGGCTCCAGGAGGCCTTGCAGCTGGAAGCGGGACGCGAAGGCGTCAGCGCCGAGGACGCGCTCGCGCGCGGCGAAGCGAGGGTGCCGCTCGGGCGCTACGCGAAACCCGAGGAAATCGCCGACGTCGCGCTCTTTCTGGCGAGCCGCCGCGCGAGCTACGTGACGGGCGCCATCGTGCCGATGGACGGCTGCACGACGCCCGTGATCTGAACTGACTCGAGCCGTCGCCCGCGTCACTCACGCCCGGCTACGCGCAAAAAAAACGGCGCCCGAAGGCGCCGTGCTGTCCTGCCTGCCAGGTCTTCCAGGACCCTACAGGAACCGGTGTCCAAGCCACCAGGCCGCCGCCGCCAGGACGGCCGAAGCCGGAATCGTCAGAATCCAGGCCCAGACGATATTGCCCGCCACGCCCCAGCGCACAGCGCTGAGTTTTTGCGTCGCGCCCACGCCCACGATCGCGCCGGTGATCGTATGCGTCGTGGAGACGGGAATGCCGAGCGCCGAAGCCGTGAACAACGTGATCGCCCCGCCCGTCTCCGCGCAGAAGCCGCCAACGGGCTTGAGCTTGGTGATCTTCTGGCCCATGGTGCGCACGATCCGCCAGCCGCCGAACAGCGTGCCGATGCCCATCGACAGATAGCAGCCGCCGATCACCCAGATCGGCGGCGCGTCCGAGCCGACCGCCGAGTAGCCCGTCGCGATCAGCAGCATCCAGATGATGCCGATGGTCTTCTGCGCGTCGTTGCCGCCGTGGCCGAGGCTATAGAGGCTCGCGGAGATCAGCTGCAGGCGCCGGAAGCGCCGGTCCACCTTGCTTGGCGGCGTGCGGAAGTAGAGCCACGACACCGTGAGCATGAAGAACGAGCCCAGGATGAAGCCGAGCAGCGGCGAGATGAAGATGAACGCGACGGTCTTCATGAGGCCGTCGAAGTTCAGCGAGTGCCAGCCCGACTTGGCGAGCGCCGCGCCCACGAGCCCGCCGATCAGCGCGTGCGACGAGCTCGACGGAATGCCGTAGTACCACGTGAGCACGTTCCAGCCGATCGCGCCCATGAGCGCGCCGAACACCACGTAGTGGTCGACGATATCGGGGTCGATGGTGCCCTTGCCCACCGTCTGCGCCACCTTGAGGTGGAACACGAAATAGGCGATCACGTTGAACATGGCGGCGAACGCCACGGCCTGCTGCGGCTTGAGCACGCCCGTGGACACGACGGTGGCGATGGAATTCGCCGCGTCGTGAAAGCCGTTCATGAAGTCGAAGATGAGGGAGATGGCCACCAGCCCGACCACCACCCAGAGGGCGAGTTGTATCGAATGCATCGTGGTCCGCTCAGGCGTTCTCTAGCACGATGCCTTCGATGATGTTCGCGACATCCTCGCACTTGTCGGTGATCGTTTCGAGCAATTCGTAGATTGCCTTCAGCTTGATCAGCGTCTTGACGTTGTCTTCCTCGCGGAAGAGCTTGGAGATGGCGCCGCGCAGCAGGCGGTCCGCGTCCGATTCGAGTCGGTCGATGTCCTCGCACGCTTTGAGGATCTCGCGCGCCTGCTTCATGTCGGAGAGCATCGCCACCGCAGCCTGCATGCGCTCGGCCGTGGCCGTGACCACGTGCGCGAGCTGGGAGGCCTCGGCGGTCACGGACTGCACGTCGTAGAGCGAGATGGCCGTCGCGACGTCTTCCATGAGGTCGAGGCAATCGTCCATCGTGGTGATCAGCTTGTGGATCTCGTCGCGGTCCAGCGGCGTGATGAACGTCTTGTGCAGCAGGTCGATGGCTTCGTGCGTGAGCTTGTCGGCGGCCTTTTCGGCTGTCTGCACGTTCTGCTTGTGGATTTCCGCGTCAGCCAGATTGTCGATCAGAAGCTCGAGCTCACGGCTTGCGGATACGATGCACTTCGCGTGCGCGTCGAAGATTTCAAAGAACTTGGCCTCTGTGGGCATGAATCGACCGAACATTGGAATCCCGGTAATTGGTCTCGGATTGCCGTCACCAAACGGCAAGATAGCCGTCATAAAACGGCAACATTGTAGCGTTATGGACAGGTCGCCGCACGGGTGTGGGAACGCGCAAGCAGCATTTGCGCCACTTTGGCGCAAGCACCGCGCGTTCCCCTGACCTCGGGCCTTATTCGCCGTAGAAGTTCTGCGCGCCGGCAAAATTGTCGAACTTCGTGTATTGACCGTGGAACGTGAGCCGAACGGGCCCGATCGGGCCGTTACGCTGCTTGCCGATGATGATTTCGGCCGTGCCCTTGTCTGGGCTGTCCGGGTTGTAGACTTCGTCGCGGTAGATGAACAGGATGACGTCCGCATCCTGTTCGATAGCGCCCGATTCGCGCAGGTCCGACATCACGGGGCGTTTGTTGGGACGCTGCTCGAGACCGCGGTTGAGCTGCGAAAGCGCGATCACGGGCACGTCGAGCTCCTTGGCGAGACTCTTGAGCGAGCGTGAGATTTCCGAAATCTCGGTCGCGCGGTTCTCGCCCGTCCCCGAGCCGCTCATCAGCTGCAGGTAGTCGATGATGATGAGCCCGAGCTTGCCGCACTGGCGCGACAGGCGTCGCGCGCGCGAGCGCAGCTCCATCGGGTTCAGGCCGCCGGTTTCGTCGATGAAGATCTGCGCCTCGCTCATTTTCTGCACCGCGTGCGTGAGCTTGGGCCAATCCTCGTCGGTCAGACGGCCCGTGCGCATGCGGTGCTGATCGAGCCGTCCCACCGAGCCGAGCATACGCATGATGAGCTGCGTGCCCGGCATTTCCATCGAGAACACCGCCACCGGCAGGCCATATTCCACGGCCACATATTCGCCGATGTTCATCGAGAACGCGGTCTTACCCATCGACGGACGACCCGCCACGATGATGAGCTCGCCGCCGTGCATGCCCGAGGTCATGCGGTCGAGGTCCATGAAGCCCGTGGGCGTGCCCGTCACGTCGCTCGGATTGGCCGTGTGATAGAGCGTGTCGATGCGCTCGACGACCTGCGTGAGCAGCGGTCCGATCTCGAGAAAGCCCTGGGTGCCGCGCGCGCCGTCCTCGGCGATCGAGAACACCTTCGACTCGGCCTCGTCGAGCAACTGGCGCACTTCCTTGCCCTGGGGGTTGAAGGCGTCGGCGGAGATTTCGTCGGCGACCGAAACGAGGCGGCGCAGCACCGCGCGGTCGCGCACGATTTCGGCATAGCGGCGGATGTTCGCGGCGCTCGGCGTGTTCTGCGCGAGCGCGTTCAGATACGCGAGCCCGCCCACTTCCTCGGCCTTGCCCGCGGTGCCAAGCGCTTCGTACACCGTCACCACGTCGGCCGGGCGCGTAGCCGCGATCAGGCGGCCGATATGCTCGAAGATGAGGCGGTGATCGTAGCGGTAGAAGTCGCTTTGCGAGAGGAAGTCGGCAATCCGGTCCCAGGCGCCGTTATCCAGCAGCAGGCCGCCGAGCACCGACTGCTCGGCTTCGATCGAATGCGGCGGGACTTTGAGCGAGTCGAGTTGGGGATCTTTCGGAGCGTTCATGGAGGGCAATTATCGGACAAGCCGGCTACCTGGAACAAGCAAAACGGCAGCAAAACGGCGTCAAACCAGCAGCCGGTCAGCGGCCACGCGGCCACGGCTCGCGCGCAACAAAAAAGGCAGAAGCCGTGGGGCTCCTGCCTTCCTTGAAATACCTGCGCTCGAGCGGCCAGCGGGTTGCCCCGCCAGGCCGTGAGGATGCTTAGGCGTGCTCGCCCAGCACCGACACCGTGACGTCGACGAGGACGTCGGTGTGCAGCGAAACCTGCACCGGGTGGTCGCCCACCATCTTCAGCGGGCCTTCCGGCAGACGCACTTGCGCCTTTTCCACTGCGAAGCCTTGCTTCGTGAGCGCAACGGCAATGTCGGCGTTCGTGACCGAGCCGAACAGACGGCCGTCCACGCCAGCCTTCTGGCCGATCTGAACGGTCAGGCCGTTGAGCTTTTCGCCTTCGGCTTGAGCGGCTGCCAGCTTTTCAGCGGCGGCCTTTTCGAGCTCGGCGCGGCGAACTTCGAATTCGGCGATGGCGTCCTTCGTGGCGCGGCGTGCCTTCTTGTTGGGGATCAGGAAGTTACGTGCGTAACCGTCCTTCACCTTCACGATGTCGCCGAGGTTACCCAGGTTGACGACTTTTTCCAGAAGAATGATCTGCATTCTATTGCTCCTTATCGCGTCGTCTTGTTAGGCCTTGTGCTGGTCGGTGTACGGCATCAGCGCGAGGAAACGCGCGCGCTTGATAGCCGTGTCCAGCTGACGCTGATAGTGGGCCTTCGTACCCGTCAGACGAGCCGGCGTGATCTTGCCGTTTTCGCCGATAAAGTCCTTCAGCGTGTCGAGATCCTTGTAGTCGATCTGTTCGACGCCTGCAGCCGTGAAGCGGCAGAACTTCTTGCGCTTGAAGAGCGGGTTTTGTTGCTGACGACGCTTGTCGAATTTCTTACCAGTCGGGCGGGGCATGATTAGTCCTTTCCTGAGCCTTCTATTTCGGTGATGTGAAACACCAGGGTTCGCGCGTTGCGGTGCTTTTTCGCCAGAAAACCGCTGAAGAGCGCTTCCACGCCCATCTCGCAGCTTTCCACGAGACCGCAGGCCTTGCCGGCCGCCACCGCGGGCATCGTGAGCTCGACGAAGCGGGGAATGCCGGCTTCGACGACCTCCGTGCGGTGCTGCAACGTGACGCTTGCGATCGGAACGCCGGCGGGGGTGTACCGCACCGGTTCGCGTTCAACGACGCTAGCCGTGAGTTGCAGCCTGTTCACAGTGGCTTTCTTTCGCTTGAATCCTGATGGCTTGTGTAATTAAGCCTGCGCTTCGGTCGGCTGGGCAGCCGCCTTCTTGGCTTCTTCGCGCTGCACTTCCTTCATCATCGGCGACGGGCCGGTTTCGGCCTTCTTCATCTTGACGATGAGGTGACGCAGGACGGCGTCGTTGAACTTGAACGCGTGTTCCAGTTCGTCGAGCGTAGCCTGGTCGCATTCGATGTTCATGCAGACGTAGTGAGCCTTCGCGAGTTTCTCGATCATGTAGGCCAGTTGACGACGGCCCCAGTCTTCGATGCGGTGGATCTGACCACCGTGCGAGGTGATCGTGCCCTTGTAACGCTCGATCATCGCGGGCACTTGCTCGCTTTGATCGGGGTGCACGATGAAGACGATTTCGTAATGACGCATGTGTCACTCCTTGTGCTTACTTGTGGATATAAGCCACCCGGGCGTCGGAACCGGTGCGGCAAGTGAGAAGCCGAAGATTGTAGCGCGATCCGGGCCGTTCATGCAACCGGAATTATGGTTTCGCAGGAGGTTTCGGGCGTCTTTTCAAGGACTTGCGCGCTCGTTCGCGCGTCAACCGCCGCTGCCGCCGCCCGCGAGCCGCGACTCTAGCGCCTCGCGCAGGCCCACGAGCGCATCCGGCCCTGCATCGGTGACGGCCCACCAGGTCATGCCGGCCGCCTGCCAGTGGGCCAGCGCATAGCCGTCGCTCGTGCGCGGCGCGGCCGCATCCGCCATCGGGCCCGCCGAGCCTGGCGGGAACACATAGACGTCGATGACGTGCTTGCGATAGCGGTAGACCAGCACCGCGACGCGTTCGCGCCCGACGTAATCGAGGCGGCCGCCCACGAGCGGAAAGCCAAGCGCTGCCAAATCCTCCACCGGCGGCGCATAGTCGATGCGGCCGTTGAACCACGGTTTAACCGTGTGGCGATCCGTGGACACCACGTCGAGGTCGCGCCCCGAGATCTGCGCGCGCACGTGGCTCGCCACGAGTTCATCGACGAACGCGCCGTCGGCGGCCGGTTTGCGCAGATGCAGGACCGCCGCCACGCTCAGGGCGCAGAGGATTAGCACGGCACAGGCAAACCATGCGAGACCCGCGGCGGGTACGCCGGCCATCGTAGCCGCCCTGCCCGGCGCGGCGCCCTTCTGGCCCCCTTCCGCTCCGATCCCGGATAGCGGCCAGAACCAGCGCAGCCCGCGCAAGCGCCCGCCGGCCGACGCCGCAGCGCCGCCCTGCGTTTCACGTTGGGTGTTCGAGGCGTCTTGCGCGGACTGAGCCTGCGCGGCGGCCGGCAAAGCCGCCGCAATACGCGCGGCCAGGCCTTCGGGCGCCCGATGGTAGGGCGCCGCGCGCGTCATGCGGGAAATGGCCTCTACGTTCGCGGCCGCGCGGCGGCACTGCGCGCAGCCAGCCAGATGCTCGCGCATGCGCCATTCGTCGGCGGCGGACAGTTCACGGTCGACGCTCGCGTCGACCAGCGGGCGCGCTTCGTCACAGTTCATCGGGCGCCTCCCTCGCAGGGCCTCGCGCATGCGGGCCATGATGCTCGCACGCTCCGCCGTCGACAGCCGGCTCCTCTCGGAACCGGCCGTCGGGCCCCCGGCCGGATGGTCTCCACGCTTTGCTACCTTCCCCGAAATCGGTCTTGCCGGTCGTCGTCGCCTGCCCCGCCGCTCCGGCGCCGCAGGGCGCGGCACTGCCGCGTCCGGGCACCGCCAGCATCGCGGCGAGGCGTCGGCGGCCCCGCGCGAGCCGCGACATCACCGTGCCCACCGGCACGTCGATGACCGTCGCGATCTCGCGATAGCCCAACTCCTCCAGCTCGCGCAGCACCAGCACCTCGCGATACTCCACGGGCAGGCGCTGGAGCGCCTCCTGCACGCGCCGCGCATCCTCGGCGCGAATCGCAAGCGCTTCCGGGTCGGCGCTGCCCGTGTCCCAGCCGTCCGGCGGCAGGTCGTCGCGCGATTCGTCGAACGGCGCCGCTTCCTCCGCGCCCGCGCGCCGCCGCCATTCGTCGTACCAGACGCGCCGCACGATCGCGAGCAGCCAGGGCCGCGCATGTTCGCCGCGAAACGCGTCGAAGAAGCGGAACGCGCGCAGAAAGGCTTCCTGCACGATGTCCTCGGCGTCGCCGGGATTGCGCGACAGCCAGCGAGCGAGGTTGTACGCGGCGTCCAGATGCGGCAGCGCGAGCGCCTGAAAACGGCGACTGCGCTGCGCCTCGTCGCTCACCGCGTGCGCCTCGTTCTGCGCTGTGCGTGCATGCAGGCCGTGCTGCCCGTTCGCGGATTCGCCCACGTCGTCCCCTCGTGCCCCACGGCTCGCGCGCCCTGCGCAAGCGCCGCCCGCAGCGCGGCTTCAGCCACCTCCGTGCCCACGCCGGCGCCCACTTTCGCGCCGCACGGTCTCGTTGCCCGCGCAGCCCGGCGTCGCCACGGTTCGTGCGCGACGGTCCCGCTCACGCATTACCGGCACAGCGGCCAGTTTATTCCCGCGAAATGCACGCGAAAACGAAAAATAAATCGGGAATGCACGGGCGCGGAAACCGGTAAGACAGTCAGGCGCAGCCGCGATGCCATCGCTGCCGTTGCGCCCGTCACCGCATGCCATCACTGCGGCAACCCACCCAGCTTTGCATGGGACCGGCGCGCGCTGCGCGGGACCGGAGTCGGTGCTCAAGCACGAACCCCGGATCGCAAGACACCCAAGCGCCCACTCCGGTCGACAGAGGAGACCACCATGTCGAATTCCTGCGCCTCATTCAGTGCGCAACCCAGCACTTCGCTCCGCCGACGCGATTTCCTCAAGCTCGCCGCGCTCGGCGGCGGTGCCGTGTTCGCCTCGGCGCTGCCCGGCTGGGCCGCGGGCCAGGCCGCCGGGCAGGCCGACTTCTTCTTCGTCCAGCTCTCCGACGCCCACTGGGGCTTCGAAGGCCCCGCCGTCAACCCCGACGCGAAGGGCACGCTGCCGAAGGCCATCGCCGCCGTCAACGCCTTGCCCGCCGCGCCCGATTTCGTCGTGTTCACGGGCGACCTCACGCACACGACCGACGACCCCGCCGTGCGCCGCACGCGCATGCGCGAGTTTCAGCGCATCGTCGCGGACCTGCGCGTGAAGCCGCTCTATCTGATGCCCGGCGAGCACGATGCGAGTCTCGACAACGGCGAGGCGTTCCGCGAGCTGTTCGGCCCGACGCATTACACGTTCGATCATCGCGGCGTGCATTTCGTCGTGCTCGATAACGTCTCCGACCCGGCGGGCCGCATCGGCGAGGCGCAACTCGCCTGGCTCGCCGACGATCTGAACCGCCAGCCCGGGGACGCGCGCATCGTCGTCTTCACGCACCGGCCGCTCTTCGATCTCGCGCCGCAGTGGGACTGGGCCACGCGCGACGGCGCGGCGGCCATCGCGCTGCTGCAAAAGCACGCGAACGTGACCGTGTTCTACGGCCATATCCACCAGGAAAATCACACGATGACGGGATCGATCACGCACCACGCCGCGCGCTCGCTGATGTTCGCGCTGCCCGCGCCGATGTCGCAGCCGCAGCGGCTACCGGTGCCGTGGGATGCCTCGGCGCCTTACAAGGGGCTCGGCTGGCGCAGCATCGCCGTGGACGGCGCGCCGCAGGCCTACGCGCTCACCGAGATGCCCATCCGCAATCTGGGGTAATGGCGGTCACTTTCGCAGCCTTCGCAACCGGCCCAGCCAACGAACCCTCGCCTGGCACGCACTTCACGAACGCATCTCGATCAGGGAGCCCACCATGCCGAATCTCCATTGCCTGAGGGCCCGCGTGCCCCGTCTTGCGCGCCGCCGCTGGCTCGCCCTCGCGGCGGCCGGCACCGCCGCCCTGCTGCGCGTCGACGCGCGCGCCGCGCCGCGCGTCATCAAGGTCCACGCGCGCCGCTTCGTGTTCACGCCCGACCACATCGCCCTCGCGCCGCACGAGAGCGTCGTGTTCGAACTCACGGCGCAAGACACGATGATGGGCTTTTCGATCCCGCAGTTCGGCGTGCGCGCCGACGTGCCGCCGGGCACGGTCGTGCGCCTCGCCGCGACGGCGGGCGCCGCGGGTACGGTGCCGTTCCTGTGCGACATCTTCTGCGGCTCGGGCCACGAGCAGATGAACGGCGTGATTCTCGTCGGCTAGCCCGCGGGCACGCGCCGCGCGGCAGGCTCACACCACTCCGCTCCAGTACCCCGGCTGCGCGTACACCTCCTTCAGATAATCGATGAAATAGCGCACCTTGGCCGGCACATAGCGCTGCTGCGGATACACGGCGAGGATGTCGTAATCGGGCAGCGCGTACTCGTCGAGCACGGTCTCCAGTTCGCCGCGCGCGAGTTGCGCGTCGATCTCCCAGGTCGAGCGCCAGCCGAGCCCGAGCCCCTCCGTGACCCAGCGGTGCAGCAGTTCGCCGTCGTTGCAGTCGAGCGTGCCGCCCACGCGCACGGTCGCGAGCTTGCCGTTGCGGCGGAAATACCAGCCGCGGTTCTGGCCGCCTTGCAGATTGAACGCGAGGCAATTGTGGCTGGGCAGGTCTTCGAGCGTCTTCGGCTTGCCGTGCTTGCGGAAATATTCGGGCGTGCCGCACACCACGCGCCGGTTCGTGGCGAGCTTCACCGCAACGAAGTTCGGATCGACGGACCCGCCGATGCGGATCGACAGGTCATAGCCCTCGCGCACGAGATCGACCACGCGGTCGGTCAGGTTGAAGGAGACCTGGAGCTCGGGCTTGTCGGCGAGAAACGCGGGCGCGAGCGGCGCCACGTGCTTGCGCCCGAAGGCCGCCGGCGCCGAGACGATCAAGTGCCCGTTCACCACGCGCCGCCCCGCCGAAAGCTCGTTCTCGGCCTGCTCCCATTCCGCGAGCAGGCCGCGGCAGCGTTCGAGGAACGCGCCGCCCTCCTCGCTCACCACGAGCCGCCGCGTCGAGCGGTACATGAGCTTCACGCCGAGGCGCTTTTCGAGCGCGTCGATGCGACGCCCGAGTATCACCGGCGAGACGCCTTCCTCCAGCGCGGCGGCCGCGAGGCTCCCCGCGTCGGCGACGCGCACGAAGGTTTCGATCTGCTTGAAGCGGTCCATTGCCTGTTCTCCTGTCTCCCATGCCGCGCGCCGAAGGCGCCGGAGCGCTGCCCGTGCGCGGGGTCCAGCGTCCGAAACCGCCGTCCCTCGGGCATTCCATACTTTTTGTTTCGGAATAAACGACCTGGACTGATCTTATCAAACCTTTCTGGTGAGCCTAAAGTCACCCTCAAGCGCAACATCCAATCCCTAGCCATTTCAGGCATTTGCGACATTCAGGAGACTTTTCATGGCCAAGATGAGAGCCGTCGACGCAGCCGTGCTGGTGCTCGAGAAAGAAGGCATCGATACCGCCTTTGGCGTGCCCGGCGCCGCGATCAACCCGTTCTATTCGGCGATGAAGAAAGCCGGCGGCATCACCCACGTGCTGGCGCGCCACGTCGAAGGCGCCTCGCACATGGCTGAAGGCTACACGCGTGCCGAGCCCGGCAACATCGGCGTGTGCATCGGCACCTCGGGCCCCGCGGGCACCGACATGATCACGGGTCTCTACTCGGCCTCCGCCGACTCGATTCCCATTCTCGCGATCACGGGCCAGGCCCCGCGCGCGCGCCTGTACAAGGAAGACTTCCAGGCCGTCGACATCGAGTCGATCGCCAAGCCCGTCACGAAGTGGGCCGTGACCGTGCGCGAGCCGGCGCTCGTGCCGCGCGTGTTCCAGCAGGCTTTCCACCTGATGCGCTCGGGCCGTCCGGGTCCGGTGCTGGTCGACCTGCCGATTGACGTGCAGCTCGCCGAAATCGAATTCGACATCGACACCTACGAGCCGCTGCCGGTCTACAAGCCGCACGCGACGCGCAAGCAGATTGAAGCCGCGATCGAACTCCTCAACGCGAGCGAAAAGCCGCTGATCGTTTCGGGTGGCGGCGTGCTCAACGCGGCAGCCGAAGACCTGCTCGTGAAGTTCGCGGAAATCGTGGGCGTGCCCGTGATTCCGACGCTGATGTCGTGGGGCGCGATCCCCGACGATCACCCGCTCATGGCGGGCATGGTCGGCCTGCAAACGTCGCACCGCTACGGCAACGCCACGATGCTCGCCTCGGACTTCGTGCTCGGCATCGGCAACCGCTGGGCCAACCGTCACACGGGCAGCGTCGAGGTCTACACGAAGGGCCGCAAGTTCGTGCACGTCGACATCGAGCCCACGCAGATCGGCCGCGTGTTCGGCCCGGATCTGGGCATCGTGTCGGACGCGAAGGCCGCGCTCGAACTGTTCGTCGAAGTCGCGCAGGAATGGAAGGCCGCGGGCAAGCTCAAGGATCGCAGCGCGTGGGTGGCCGACTGCCAGGAACGCAAGCGCACGATGCACCGCAAGACGCACTTCGAGAACACGCCGATCAAGCCGCAACGCGTCTACGAAGAGATGAACAAGGTGTTCGGCCGCGATACGTGCTACGTGAGCACGATCGGCCTCTCGCAGATCGCAGGCGCCCAGTTCCTGCACGTCTACAAGGCGCGCAACTGGATCAACTGCGGCCAGGCAGGCCCGCTCGGCTGGACGATTCCGGCAGCGCTGGGCGTGCGCGCAGCCGATCCGTCGCGCCCCATCGTGGCGCTCTCGGGCGACTATGACTTCCAGTTCATGATCGAAGAGCTCGCCGCCGGCGCCCAGTTCAAGCTGCCCTACGTGCATGTGCTCGTGAACAACTCGTACCTCGGCCTGATCCGCCAGGCGCAGCGTGCGTTCGACATGGACTACTGCGTGCAGCTCGGCTTCGAGAACATCAACGCGCCGGAAATGAACGGTTATGGCGTCGATCACAAGACCGTGGTCGAAGGCCTCGGCTGCAAGGCGCTGCGCGTGTTCAAGCCCGAAGAGATCGAGCCGGCGCTGAAGCAGGCGCAAGCGATGGCCGCCGAGTTCAGCGTGCCGGTGGTCGTGGAAGTGATCCTCGAGCGCGTGACGAACATTTCGATGGGCGCCGAGATCGACGCGATCAACGAGTTCGAAGAGCTCGCCGAGAAGCACGAGGATGCGCCGACGGCTATCAGCGCACTGAACGCACTCGATTAAGCACCACCAGGCAGCACCGCAGCAGGCAGCGCGCCCGGCACCGGCGCGCCGCCTGCCCGATTTCCTTTCACTGACCGACCGCGAGACCCAGCACCATGCCTAAATTCGCAGCGAATCTCACCATGCTGTTCAACGAAGTGCCGTTCCTCGACCGCTTTGCCGCGGCAGCCGAGGCGGGCTTCGATGCCGTCGAATTCCTGTTTCCGTATCCGTATCAAGCCACGGAGCTGGCCGAGCGCCTCGCCGCGCACAACCTCAAGCTCGTGCTGCACAACCTGCCCGCCGGCAACTGGGAAGGCGGCGAGCGCGGCATCGCCTGCCTGCCCGATCGCAAGGGCGAGTTCAAGGAAGGCGTCGGACGCGCGATCGAATACGCCAAGGCGCTCAACGTGCCGCAGCTGAACTGTCTCGTGGGCATTCCGACGGCAGGCGTCGACCGTGACACCGCACTCGCGACCATCGTCGAGAACCTGACCTACGCCGCGGGCGAGCTCAAGCGCGAAGGCATCCGTCTGCTCGTCGAGCCCTGCAATTCGTACGACATCCCGGGCTTCGCGCTGAACCGTTCGGCCGAAGCGCTCGACGTGATCGAAAAGACCGGCTCGGACAACGTGTTCCTGCAGTACGACATCTATCACATGCAACGGATGGAAGGCGAACTCGCCGCGACGATCAAGAAGCACTTCGCGAAGATCGCCCACATCCAGCTCGCCGACAACCCGGGCCGCAACGAGCCGGGCACGGGCGAAATCAACTACCCCTACCTGTTCGATCTGCTCGACACGCTCGGCTACGAGGGCTACATCGGCTGCGAATACAAGCCGCGCACGACGACCGTCGAAGGTCTGGGCTGGCTGCGCAGCGCGCAGCGTCGCGCGGCGGAACTCGCCTGATTCGCATCGACCACACATCGAACCGCATTCGACTCAACGGAGACATACAGATGGCAAAGATTGGTTTTATCGGCCTCGGCATCATGGGCTCGCACATGGCGCGCAACCTGATCAAGGGCGGCCACTCGCTCGTCGTGAACGGCAAGTTCCCGGTGCCCGAAGATCTGAGCAAGCAGGCCACCGTGGTCGCCGACTCGACGGCCGTCGCGCAGGCTTCGGACATCGTCATCCTGATGGTGCCGGACACCCCCGACGTCCAGAAGGTCCTGTTCGCCGATGACGGCGTCGCAAAGGGCCTCTCGGCCGGCAAGCTCGTGATCGACATGAGCTCGATCTCGCCGATCGAGACGCAAGAGTTCGCGAAGCAGATCAACGCGCTCGGCTGCGACTACCTCGACGCGCCGGTCTCGGGCGGCGAAGTGGGCGCACGCGAAGCCACGCTCTCGATCATGGTGGGCGGCCCGGAAAAGGCGTTCGAGCAGGCCAAGCCGCTGTTCGACCTGATGGGCAAGAACATCTCGCTGGTCGGCGACAGTGGCGCGGGCCAGACCACGAAGGTCGCGAACCAGATCATCGTCGCGCTGAACATCGAGGCCGTCGCTGAAGCGCTGCTGTTCGCCGCCCGCTCGGGCGCCGATCCGGAGCGCGTGCGCAAAGCCCTGATGGGCGGCTTCGCTTCGTCGCGCATTCTCGAAGTGCACGGCGAGCGCATGACCAAGCGCACGTTCGATCCGGGCTTCCGCATCGAGCTGCACCAGAAGGATCTGAACCTCGCGATCGACGGCGCACGCAAGCTCGGCATCGCGCTGCCGCACACCGCCAGCGCACAGCAGCTCTTCAGCGTCTGCGCCGCGAACGGCGGCAAGGCATGGGATCACTCGGCGATGATCCGCGCGCTCGAAATCATGGCGAATTTCGAAATCACCGAAAGCAAGAAGTCGTAAATCAGCTTGGGCCGATCTCCAGCTGAGGCGGTCGCCCAGGTAGGCGAGGCGTTGTGCGCAGGCTTGCGCGCAACGCCTCCCGCAACACGGTTTTTCAGCGGTAGAACACGCAAACATTCAGGCTGGCGCGCCAAGCGCGCGACGGCTGCAAGTGGGGCGCTTCGTGGTGGCGGCAACCGCCGCGGAGCAAATCGGGGCCGCTCTGGGCTGAGGGCGGCCAGTGGGGTCCGAAAGCGGCACTCGGCGACGACGGGGAAGCCTTGGTCGGTCAGACGTCGTCTCCGGGTGTCCGCCTGTCGGATTGCGGCACCCGGCCAGCTTTCGCGCACTCCGCGCATTCCTCCCGCGTTTCGTACATTCCGCGCCTTCAGCGCACAACGTTCCCATCCGCAGACGCACCCTGCTTTCGCGCAACGCATGCCGCGGAAATTTACGTGCTTCACGTGCCCGACGCGCTTTTCACACTCTTTAACGCTTGCGTGCTGGACGTCCTCGTGCCCGCGTTTCTAGAATCGTGCTTTCATTCGTCTGTCACGCGGACGGCGCAAGGTGGACCCGCTTGCCCGATGCGTGGCTACCCAGTCAATCCCCAGCACGTGAGGAGTGTGATCGATGGGCATTATCAACTTCATCAAGGAAGCCGGCGAAAAGCTGTTCGGCGCAGCGGCCGCACCGGCGCAGGCCGCCGAAACCGCAGCACCGGCCGCGAATCTCGCCGAACTGAACCAGAAGGCCGGCGACGCGATCGCCGCCTACATCCGCTCGCAGGGCCTGAACGCCGACAATCTCGGCGTGACCTATGACGGCGTCTCGCACACGGTCACCGTGACGGGCAATGCCGCCGACCAGGCGACGAAGGAAAAGATTCTCGTGGCGGCCGGCAACGTCCAGAACGTGGACAAGGTCGACGACCAGATGACCGTGACGAATCCGGCACCCGAGGCGCAGCACCACACCGTGGTCGCCGGCGACAACCTCTGGAAGATCGCTGAGAAGTACTACGGAAGCGGCGCGAAGAACGACGTCATCTTCCAGGCGAACACGCCGATGCTCAAGAGCCCGGACAAGATCTATCCGGGCCAGGTGCTCGTGATTCCGCCGCTGCAATAACACTTGCCGTCGCGCGTGCAATAGCGCGCGGCTGGAAACGACACAGGCCTTGAGCGATCCGCAAGGCCCGTTTTCATTGCGCTTCGCGTGAAAGCGTGCGCGATTTACGCGATCCGCGCGCTCAGTATGTGTCGAACACGTGCTGAAGCGCCGCCTTCCCGCTCGTGCCCGCCGCGAGCGCAAGCATCAACAGCACGCGCGCCTTGTACGGGCTCAGCGTGCCCGCCGAGACGAAGCCGAGCGCATCGTCCTTCGCCGCGCCGTTGTGCATCACATGACCCGAGCCCACGCGCGACGCACGCACGACGGCAATACCGCGCGCCGCCGCTTCGGCGAGCGCCTGCTGCAGCGTCGCGTGAATCGAGCCATTGCCGGTGCCCGCGACGACGATGCCGCGCACGCCCGCGCCCACGAGCGCATCCACGGCGATGCGCGAGACGCCCGCGTAGCTCGTGACGATCTCGACGTGCGGCCATGGCCCGTCCGCCGTGAACGGCGCGTCCACGGTATGGGGGCGCAGCGCGCGCCGCTGGAATTCCACGCGCCCGTCCTGCACCCAGCCCAGCGCGCCGATCTCGGGCGACTGGAACGCGTCCACGGCGTAGGTGCTGAACTTGGCAACATCGCGCGCGCAATGGATGCGGTTATTGAACGCGACCAGCACGCCCTGCCCCGCCGCTTCGCCGCTCGCCGCGAGCGTCACCGCGTTGAGCAGGTTCAGCGGGCCGTCCGCGGACAGCGCCGAGGCGGGCCGCATGGACGCCGTCAAGATCACGGGCTTGGCGCTCTTCACCGCGAGATGGAGCAGGTACGCGGTTTCTTCGAGCGTATCGGTGCCGTGCGTGATGACGACAGCGTCGATGTCGTCGCCGGCGAGCAATGCGTTCACGCGCTGCGCGAGTGTGGTCCAGAGCGCGAACGACATGTCCTTGCTGTCGACGCTCGCGACCTGCCCGGCATGGATCTGCGCGAGCGCTTCGAGGCCCGGCACGGCCGCCAGCAGTTGCGCCACGCCGATCACGCCGGCCTGATAGCCGGCGGTATTGGCTGCGTCGGGCGCGGAGCCCGCGATGGTGCCGCCGGTGGCGAGCACGGCGACGCGCGGCAGCGCTTTCGCGCCGGCCGCGGCTTGGGAAGAGGTGGAGGTATTCATGGCGGCGATTTTAAGCGATCTTCGGCGCGCCCCGACATGGACAGAAGCCCGGCGAAGGACCGGGCCAGCCGAGCCGCCCGAATGCTACCCGAATGCCCCCCGAATACCGCCCGCCACCGCCCGGCGCACCACGCGCGAGGCGCGGCACGGCGTGGGACCGGGCCGCTCGACCCTCAAACCGCCTCGCGCAACTGGCTCGCGATCTGCTGCTCGGTGAGCTGGGGCGCGAACATCTCGATCAGTCTGTAGGCGTACTGGCGCAGGAACGCGCCCTTGCGCAGGCCCACGCGCGTCGTGCTGGCCTCGAACAGATGCTGCGTGTCGAGCGCGACGAGCTCGCTGTCGCGCTTCGGGTCGTAGGCCATCGCGGCCACCACGCCCACGCCCATGCCGAGCTCGACGTAGGTCTTGATCACGTCCGCGTCGATGGCGGTCAGCACCACGTCGGGCACCACGCCGGCCTTCGCGAACGCCTGGTCGATATGCGAGCGGCCCGTGAAATCCTGATCGTAGGTAATGACCGGGTACTCGGAGATTTCGTCGAGCGTGAGGTTCTCGCGGCCCACGAGCGGATGCGTCTTCGGCACGACCACCACGTGATGCCACGAATAGCACGGGAACGTCACGATATCGGAGTAGCGGTCGAGCGCCTCGGTCGAGATGCCGATGTCGGCCTCGCCGTTGATGATCATCTGCGCGATCTGCTGCGGATTGCCCTGGCGCAGTGCGAGATGCACCTTCGGAAACACTTCACGAAACTGGTGCACGACCTTGGGCAGCGCATAGCGCGCCTGCGTGTGCGTCGTGGCCACGACGAGGTGGCCGCTGTCCTGATCGGCGAACTGGCGCGCCACGCGGCGCAGGTTCTCGGCGTCGAGCAGCATGCGCTCGATGAGCTGATGTACGGCCTTGCCCGGCTCCGTGAGACCCGTGAGGCGCTTGCCGCGGCGAATGAAGATATCGACGCCGAGCTCGTCCTCCAGATCCTTGATCTGCTTGGAAACGCCCGACTGCGACGTGTAGAGCACGTTCGCCACTTCGGTCAGGTTCATGTTCTGCCGCACGGCTTCGCGCACGAAACGCAACTGCTGAAAATTCATGTTCTTCTCTCCGGAACTGCCAACCGCTTGCTCACCGGTCATTGACCGGTCGTTCTCTCTCGTCGTTCTAATCGCAACACTCGATCATCGCTCTCATTGCCCGGGAAACGCGGGAAACACGCGCAGGCCGCGCGGCACCGCCGTCACGCCGTCGCCAACCGACAGGCTCAGCCCGCGCCACGTCTCGCGGTCGAGTTCCACTTCGAGCGCGCCGCCCGTGCGGCTTTCGAGCTCCACGCGCACGGCGCCGCCCAGCGTCACCACGCGGCGCACGTCCACGACGATGCCGTCGCGATGCGCGTCGGTCTCGCGATGCAGCACGATATCGTGGGGCCGCACATAGGCCAGCGCCGGGCCTTCGAAGCCGGCCCGCACCGCGATGGGCTGCACCGCACCATCTGCCACGAAGCCCTGCGCATCGACGCGTCCGCGCAGGCGGTTTGCCGCGCCGAGGAACTCGTAGACGAACGCCGACTGGGGATGATCGTACACGTCCTGCGGGCTTCCCACCTGCTCCACATGCCCGTGATTCATCACGACGATGCGATCGGCCACTTCGAGCGCCTCCTCCTGGTCGTGCGTGACGAAAAGTGTCGAGATGTGCAGGTCGTCATGCAAGCGCCGCAGCCAGCTGCGCAGTTCCTTGCGCACCTTGGCGTCGAGCGCGCCGAACGGCTCGTCGAGCAGCAGCACTTTCGGCTCCACGGCCAGTGCACGCGCGAGCGCGATGCGCTGACGCTGGCCGCCCGAAAGCTCGGACGGATAGCGTTGCGCGAGCCAGTCGAGCTGCACGAGCTTGAGCAGCTCATGCACTTTCTCGCGGATCTGCGCTTCGGAGGGGCGCTCGTTGCGCGGCTTCACGCGCAGCCCGAACGCCACGTTCTCGAACACGGTCATATGGCGAAACAGCGCGTAATGCTGGAACACGAAGCCCACCTGGCGCTCGCGCGCGCCCACCGTGCCGACGTCCTGCCCTTGCAGCACGACCTGGCCCGCGTCGGCGTATTCGAGACCCGCGATCACGCGCAGCAGTGTGGTCTTGCCGCAGCCGGAAGGCCCGAGCAAGGCGACCAGTTCGCCCGCCGGAAAGTCGAGCGACACATTGTCGAGCGCCGTGAAGTCGCCGAAGCGCTTTTGCAGATTGCGAACGATGATGCCCATTTCTACGGCTCTCCGAGTTAAAGCGATTGGCGCAGGACGCCTGCCGATTGTGCAGGTTGTGCGGCTTGTGAGTTAGCGGCGCCCGGCGTGGCCAGCGGTCCCGCAAACGCGGGCACGTCATCCGCATCGCGCAATTCGGCGGACAGGTGGCGCTCGGCCAGCAGCTTCAAACCGAGCGTGACGAGCGCAAGCAACGCGAGCAGCGACGCCACGGCGAACGCCGCCGCGAAGTTATATTCGTTGTAGAGGATCTCGACGTGCAGCGGCATGGTATCGGTCTGGCCGCGAATATGGCCCGACACCACCGAGACCGCGCCGAACTCGCCCATCGCACGCGCATTGCAGAGAATCACGCCGTAGAGCAGTCCCCAGCGGATGTTCGGCAGCGTCACGCGCCGGAACATCTGCCAGCCCGAGGCGCCCAGCACGTGCGCGGCCTCTTCTTCGTCGTTGCCCTGGGCCTGCATCAGCGGAATCAGCTCGCGCGCGACGAACGGAAACGTCACGAAGATCGTCGCGAGCACGATGCCCGGCACCGCGAAGATGATCTGCACGTCGTGGTCCGCGAGCCAGGGCCCGAGCCATCCCTGCGCGCCGAACAGCAGCACGTAGATGAGCCCCGAAATCACGGGCGAAACCGAAAACGGCAGGTCGATCAAGGTCGTGAGCAGCGCCTTGCCGCGGAACTCGAACTTGGCGATCGCCCAGGAGGCCGCGAGGCCGAATGCGAGATTGAGCGGCACAGCGATCGCGGCGGTGATCAGCGTGAGCTTGATCGCGGCGAGCGCGTCGGGGTCGGCGAGCGATTCGAAATAGAAGCCGATGCCCTTCGCGAGCGCTTGCGAAAACACCGCGACGAGCGGCACCACCAGAAACAGCGCGAGGAACGCGAGCGCGATGCCGGTGAGGAGCCAGCGCACCCACGGCGATTCGGTGACGGGGTCCGGTCGGCCCGCGTTCGGTCGGCGTGCGCCCTTTTGACGGACTGAAGCGCTCATTGCACCCCTCCTGCGGTGGCTGCCACGTTCGCAGCGCTCGCGGCACCGGCCGACGACGCGCCGCGGCCCGTGCGCCGCTGCAGATACCACTGCAGCGTATTGATGAGAAGCAGCATGACGAACGACACGCACAGCATCACCACGGCGAGCGCCGTCGCGCCCGCATAGTCGTATTGCTCGAGCTTCGTGATGATGAGCAGCGACGTGATTTCCGACTTCATCGGCACGTTGCCCGCGATGAAGATGACCGAGCCGTACTCGCCCAGCGCGCGCGCGAACGCGAGCGCGAAGCCCGTGAGCAGCGCGGGCAGCGCGGCCGGCAGCACCACGCGGCGAAACGTGAGCCAGCGCGAAGCGCCAAGGCACGCGGCGGCCTCTTCCTGCTCGCGCTCGAACTCCTCGAGCACGGGCTGCACCGTGCGCACGACGAACGGCAAGCCGATGAAAGTGAGCGCCACGAGCACGCCGAGCGGCGTGAACGCGATCTTGATGCCGAGCGGCGCGAGGAACTGGCCGATCCAGCCATTGCCCGCGTAGACGGCGGCGAGCGAGATGCCGGCCACGGAAGTCGGCAGCGCGAACGGCAGATCGACGAGCGCGTCGATCACGCGCTTGAACGCAAACGTGTAGCGCACCAGCACCCACGCGAGCAGGAAGCCGAACACCGCGTTGATGAGCGCGCCGCCGAGCGCCGCGAAAAACGTGAGGCGGTACGACGCGAGCACGCGCGGCGACGCCACGGCGCGCACGAACTGCGCCCAGTCGAGCGTCGCGGTCTTGAGGAACGTGGCCGCCAGCGGAATGAGCACCACGAGGCTCAGATACGCCACCGTGATGCCGAGCGTCACGCCGAATCCCGGCAGCGCGCCTGGCTTCTGTAATCGAAACGTCGTCATGCTCTATCTCTTCACATGGGTTGCGCGGAGCGCCCTCGTTGCGTGCCGCGCATGGGGTGTCCTGCGTCGAAAAGCGCGCCTCGTCGGGCGCGCCTTGTTTTTCTCGTCTGCGGTACTGCGTTTGCGTCGCCTATTACGACTTGCTGCGACTTATTGCGGCTGATAAATCGAATCGAACACGCCGCCATCCGCGAAATGCGTCTTCTGGGCGTTGGCCCAGCCGCCGAACGTATCGTCGACGGTATAGAGCTTCAGCTTCGGAAACTTCGCCGTGAACGCCGCCGGCACCTTGTCCGAGCGCGGACGGTAAAAGTTCTTCGCCGCGATCTCCTGGCCCTCTTCGCTATAGAGGAACTGCAGATAGGCTTCGGCCACCTTGCGCGTGCCGCGCTTGTCCACGACCTTGTCGACCACCGCAACCGGCGGCTCGGCAAGAATGCTCACCGAAGGCACCACGATCTCGAACTTGTCCGGCCCGAACTCCTTGAGCGAGAGAAATGCTTCGTTCTCCCACGCAATCAGCACGTCGCCGATACCGCGCTGCACGAAGCTCGTGGTCGCGCCGCGCGCGCCCGAGTCGAGCACGCCGGCGTTCTTGTAGAGCTTCGTGACGAACTCCTTCGCCTTCTGCTCGTTGCCGCCCGGCTGATGCAGCGCATAGGCCCAGGCCGCGAGGTAATTCCAGCGCGCGCCGCCCGAGGTCTTCGGATTGGGCGTGACGATCGAGACGCCGGGCTTCGTGAGATCGTCCCAGTCCTTGATGTGCTTCGGATTGCCCTTACGCACGAGAAACACGATGGTCGAGGTGTACGGCGAGGCGTTGTCGGGCAGGCGCTTTTGCCAGTCCTTCGCAATCAGCCCCTTGTTGGCGAGCGCGTCGATGTCCCAGGCGAGCGCGAGCGTCACGACGTCGGCCTGCAGCCCGTCGAGCACCGAGCGCGCCTGCGCGCCCGAGCCGCCATGCGACTGCTTGATGGTGAGCGTCTCGCCCGTCTTCGCCTTCCACTCCTTGATGAAGGCGTCGTTGATGTTCTGGTACAGCTCGCGCGTGGGATCGTAGGAGACATTGAGCAGCGACGTGTCCGCATGCGCGGCCGGCGCGAAGGCGGCCATGCCGAAGAGCGGCGCCACGCCGATGATCAGTTTTGCCGCCAGCTTCCCCAGCCATGCGCGCCCCGTAATGCCTTGTTTCATCCGCCTTTCTCCGTGTCGTCGTGCGTTTTCGCGTGCGCTTTTGCGCGTTCTCGTTGGTGGTGCAGCAATCGATGGAGGCCAGTCTAGCGATCGGCTTACATTATTAAAAATGATGTTTTTTCATTTTTTAATATGCAAAAGTGGTAAGGACGGAGGAATCGGGCGTTCGAGCATGTTTTCGTCTGCGATTTCGCCGGTTTGAGCGGCGTGCAACGCCGCTGCCGCGCCATCGCGATCGCAAAGTTCAAGTAACACTTGAAAAGCGGCGAATACTGTATAAAAATACAGTTACCTGTTCAAACATACAGTAGCGCCATGACCAAACTCACCGCACGACAGCAGCAGGTTTTCGATCTGATCCGCCGCGCGATCGAGCGCACGGGCTTCCCGCCCACGCGCGCCGAGATCGCCGCCGAGCTGGGTTTCAGCTCGGCCAACTCTGCGGAGGAGCATCTGCGGGCGCTGGCGCGCAAGGGCGTGATCGAACTGGCTGCGGGCGCGTCGCGCGGCATCCGCCTCATGCCCGGCCCCGACGACCTGCCGCATCAGTTCACGCTGCCGCACGGAAGCATCATGCAGCTCTCGCTGCCGCTCGTTGGCCGCGTGGCGGCGGGCAGCCCGATCCTCGCGCAAGAACATATTTCGCAGAACTACACCTGTGACCCGGCGCTGTTCTCGAGCCGGCCCGACTACCTGCTGAAGGTGCGCGGCCTGTCCATGCGCGACGCGGGCATCCTCGACGGCGACCTGCTCGCCGTGCAGAAAAAGAGCGAAGCGAAAGACGGCCAGATCATCGTTGCGCGCCTCGGCGACGACGTCACCGTGAAGCGTCTGAAGCGGCAGCCCAACGGCATCGAGCTGATCGCAGAGAACCCCGACTACGAAAACATCTTCGTCGCGGTCGGCAGCGCCGACTTCGCGCTCGAAGGCATAGCCGTCGGCCTGATCCGCCCCACCGAATTCTGATCATTCCGCCCGCGCATCTTCTGGAGAGAGAATCATGGAACGCCTTGCCCGCTTGCTGCCCTTCCGTCAATTCGGCCGTCTGCGCCACCTGCGCGGGATCGCCTCGTGCGCCATGCGCGAGGCGCGCGCCTCGGCCGCCGCGCTGGGCCGTCAGGTCAATGGTTCGCTCTTCGACGACCTCGATCACGCCGATGAAACCCCCGCGCTGCCTTCGGCACAGCCGGCGTTCGCGCGCGTCTCGCTCAACAGCACGCTGAATACGGAACAGCCGGGGCGTCGCGCGCCGGTGCGGGTCTATCACGGTTCGTCGCGGCTCATCATGGTGGGCACGATGGAAGCGGTGTGCCGCGCCATCGACCGCTGTATCGCCGAACAGCAAAGCGACGTGCCGGCCGCGCTGGCGAAGTAATCAGTGAAGTAATCGCGAAGTAATAGATATGGCAGAGGGATCGTTTTGGATTGCTCGCGGTCAACACCCTGATTGAACAACTCGGGGTTGCCCCATCCAATGACCGATATCCAAACGACTCCCCGCAAATCAACAAGCTGGAAGAAGCCCGTCGCCATCGCTGTCGCGGCAGTTGCGATCGTGGCCGCGGCAGGCTATGGCTACGCCTCGCCGTATATCGCCCTGAATCACCTCAAGGCAGCCGCCGACGCTCGCGACGCGGCCGCACTGAGCGAGTACGTCGATTACCCGGCGCTGCGCGTGAGCCTGAAGCAGCAGGTTGGTGAGATGCTGCAACGGCGCATCGAGGCCACGCATAGCAGCAATCCGCTGCTGCTCTTTGGCGCCGTAATCGGCGGCGCGCTGATCGGCCCGCTCGTGGATGCGTATGCGACACCCGACGGCGTCGCCGCGCTGCTCAGCGGCATGCCGCCGACCGGCCAGCCGGGCGAGCGGCCCGCGCCGCCGTCCGAGGCGCCGCCATCGTCGCAACAGGGCGAAGCCACGCCGGGCGAAGCCACACCGGGCTCCACGCCGCCCGCATCGGGCAATCCCGAGGCGCAAGCGCCACAACAGCAGCAAGAGCAGCCGCGTGCGCAAACGTCGGCGGGTTATCGCGGCTTGAACACGTTCGCCGTCACGTGGCAACGCGGCGCTCATAGCGAGCGCTATGCGGCCATCCTGCAGCGTCACGGGCTGTTTTCGTGGAAGCTCGCGGCCGTGGAGCTAAACGAGCCCAATGCCGGCAGCGACGCGAACGCGTCGAATTGAGGAAAGCGGAAGGGAACGGAAGAATGACGGCGAGCCCTCGTGATTGTGGTTCGCCGTCATTCGGTCATTGCGCGGGCACCACCATGGCGCCCACGCAATGCGATGCGCAGAGACGAGACTAAGCCGCCGCCTGCTGCTGTTTTTCCTCGGCCGCCGAAGAACAGGCCACGAGGATGCTGCACGTCACGCGGTCGAGCAGCGGCGTATTGCCCGCGCCCATCCACCAGCGCGACAGTCCGGTGCGGCAACGATGCCCCACCACCACGAGATCGACGTGCAACTCGTTGGCGAGATTCGCAATCTCGTCGATCGGATGCCCGAACGCGAAGTGGCCCTGCGCGCGCACGCCACGCTCGGTCAGCCAGTCCACGCCTTCCTGAAGGATCTCGCGCGCGGTCTCCTCGAAGCGCCCACAGGCCACATCGGTGAGCAAGCCCGCGCTCTGCGCGATCGTCGAACGCATGTCGACTACCGAGAGCAGATGCGTCTCCGCCTGCAGGTCCAGCGCCAGATCTGCCCCGCAACGCAGCGCCTTGCGGCCTTCGCGCGAGCCGTCGTAACAAAGCAGAATTTTCTTGTAGCTCGCCATGATCGATTCTCCCTACCCGCCTGGAAACGCAGGTCACAATCGCATGATGGTGCGCCGCAATTCGACGCGCAAGGGCTGGAAAACGCCAGGTCTCCTTGCACGCGAATAGTGCATCGGCACGGCGTTTGCGCGAAATTAATGCTTGTCGCGACAGCCATTGACGGTGCATTTGTGCGCCGCAAGCGCTGCGGCCGCGCTGGAAAGCACGGCCAACCCCCGATGCAGCAATGCACTAGAATAGGCCGCCTTGCGACGCGCACTACGCACGCGCTTACATGAACGGCCGCTCAAACATGCCCGCCATCGAATTCGAGCAGGTGATCAAGCACTATGGAGACAGGACAGTCGTAAACGGCCTGTCGTTCGACGTCGTCCCCGGCGAATGCTTCGGGCTCCTCGGCCCCAATGGCGCGGGCAAAACCACCACGCTGCGCATGCTGCTCGGCATCGTCTCGCCCGACGCCGGGCGCATCAGCCTGTGCGGCGAACCCGTGCCCGCGCGTGCGCGCCATGCCCGCGCGCGCGTAGGCGTCGTGCCTCAATTCGACAATCTCGACCCCGACTTCACCGTGCGCGAGAACCTGCTCGTGTTCGGCCGCTACTTCGGGCTGTCCGCGCGCCAGACGCGCGAGCTCGTCGCTCCGCTGCTCGAATTCGCGCGCCTCGAAAGCAAGGCCGACGCGCGCGTCGGCGAGCTTTCCGGCGGCATGCGCCGGCGTCTCACGCTGGCGCGCGCGCTCGTCAACGACCCCGACGTGCTGGTGATGGACGAACCCACCACGGGCCTCGATCCGCAGGCGCGCCATCTGATCTGGGAGCGGCTGCGCTCGCTGCTCGCGCGCGGCAAGACGATCCTGCTCACCACGCATTTCATGGAGGAGGCCGAACGACTTTGCAATCGCGTCTGCGTGATCGAGGAAGGCCGCAAGATCGCCGAGGGCGCGCCCAAGGCGCTGATCGAATCGGAGATCGGCTGCGACGTGATCGAGGTCTACGGCCCGGATCCGTCGGCGCTGCGCGACGAGCTCGCGCCGCTCGCCAAGCGCACCGAGATCAGCGGCGAGACGCTCTTCTGCTATGTCGACGAAGCCGCGCCCGTGCATGAGCAGCTGCGCCATCGCTCGGATTTACGCTATCTGCATCGGCCCGCGAATCTCGAAGACGTCTTCCTGCGACTCACGGGCCGCGAGATGCAGGACTAGCCGCACAGCACTGACCACTCGCACAGGAAAAACCGACTCCGAGCGCCGCCACCGACAGCCACCATGCAAACACGCACTCAACCGCCGCCGCCCACGCACCCCGCCGCATCGTCCCTGCGCGAGCCGCGCGCGGCGTTGCCGTCGAACGCGACGCACTGGATCGCTGTGTGGCGGCGCAACTATCTCGTCTGGCGCAAGCTGGCGATCGCCTCAATGTTCGGCAATCTCGCCGATCCGATGATCTATCTGTTCGGCCTCGGCTTCGGGCTCGGGCTGATGGTCGGCCACGTCGACGGCGTCTCGTACATCGCGTTTCTGGCGGCGGGCACGGTGTCGTCTTCGGTGATGATGTCGGCGAGCTTCGAGTCGATGTATTCGGGCTTCTCGCGCATGCACGTGCAGCGCACGTGGGAAGCGATCATGCACACGCCGCTCTCGCTCGGCGACGTGGTGCTTGGGGAAGTGATGTGGGCCGCCAGCAAGTCGGTGCTCTCGGGCGCGGCCATCATGATCGTGGCGGGCGGGCTCGGCTATGCGAGCTTTCCATCGATGCTGCTCGCGCTACCCGTGATCGCGCTCGCGGGCCTCGCGTTCGCGAGCTGCGCGATGATCGTTACCGCGCTCGCGCCGTCCTACGACTTCTTCATGTTCTATCAGACGCTCGTGCTCACGCCGATGCTGCTGCTTTCGGGCGTGTTCTTTCCGATCGCTCAATTGCCCGCGGCCGCGCAGCACGTCACGCTGATGCTGCCGCTCGCGCATGCGGTCGAGCTGATCCGCCCGGCCATGCTCGGGCGTCCGGTCGAGCACGCGTGGCTGCATCTGGCCGTGCTCGTGCTTTACGTGGTGGTGCCGTTCGGCGTCGCCTCGATCCTGTTCCGGCGGCGCATGATGCGCTGAATTCAGTCCTCGTCGTCGCCCCAGGGAATGTCGACGTCGGAAATGAACGCGACGGTGGCGAACGGCCCCCCCTCCTGGCGCCCGATCTTGCCGTCGGCGCGATGCCATTCGACGCGGAACACCGTGCCCTGCGACTGGGCAAGCAGGCGGATCGTGCGGATCTCCTCCGGGTCCGCGTCCTCGACGGGGTCGTCGAGCGAGATCAGCAACTGCTGCGGCCAGAGGCCGTCCGCGGGATCGTAGATGCGGTCGCCGTCGGGAATCGACGTGTGCGCCTCGACGCCGATGGTCGCCGAGGCCTCGACGATCATCTTGCCGAGCGCGCGCAGGACCGCCGTCGCGCGTGCCGAGTTGGCCTGACGGATGGCGAGGTCGCCGCGCGTCAGGGCTTGTTCGAGTTTCGGATTCGTCTTTTGCTGTGCCATGGCGTTTCCTGGGCAAGAGCCCTGTTCTTTCTGTGTGGACGGCCAGCCGGCTGGCAGGCAATCCGCCGTTGATGCGTGACCCTTATCCTAAAACCCCAGCGCGACCGTCGCCAGCCCCGCCACGACGCCGAACACCACGACCACTGCGCCCACCAGCGCCAGCGTGCGGCTGCGGAACGAACTGGCCAGCATCGCGAACGACGGCACGCTCACGGGCGGCAGCGTCATCAGCAGCGCGCCCGCCGGGCCCACGCCCATGCCGAGCGCGAGCATCGCCTGAATGATCGGCACCTCGCCGGCGGTCGGGATCACGAACAGCATGCCGGCCATCGCGAAAACGACGATCCAGCCAAGACTGCTGGTCACCTCGGGCCCGATGTGGGGAAAGAGCCACGCGCGCGCCGCGCCGAGCAGCAGCACGAGCACGATGTATTCGGGCACGAGGCGCACCGCCATGCGCACGAACAGCCGCAGCCAGCGCACCAGCACGTTACCGCTTTCGGCCTGCTCCTGAGCGAACATCGCTAGCCGGACGTCAGCGGCGAGCGCCTCCTCGTGCGTCACCAGCCGGTTCGCGAGCCAGCCGAGGCCGAACACCATCAGGAGGCCGAGCACGAGGCGCAGCGCGCTCCATTGCCACCCCAGCACGAAACCCATGAACACGAGCGTCGCGGGATTGAGGACCGAATTGCCCAGCCAGAAGGCGATCGCGCCGCCCGGCGAGGCGTTGCGCGCGCGCAGCCCCGCCACGACGGGCGCCGCGCAGCACGTGCACATCATGCCGGGCACCGCGAGCAGGCCGCCCGCCGCCACGCTGCCGAAGCCGTGGCGTCCGAGCACGCGCGCGATCCACTGCGCCGGCAGCAGCGCCTGCACGGCCGAGCCCAGCAGCAGGCCCAGCACCATCGCTTGCCAGATCGCCTTGCCATAGGCCCAGGCATAGTCGAGCGCGGCCGCGAAGGACGGCGCGGGCGCGCTCGCCTCGCCGCCCATCAGGATGGACTTGCCGATCGAATGCGTGGCCTCGGCCGTGAATGCGCGGTGGTAGTACGGGAACCACTTCACATAGAACAAGCCGGCCACGGCCAGCAGAATGAAAAGGGGCCAGCCCCAGGAAGGCGCCGATTGGGATGGTTGCGCGTTGCGTGCGCTCGTCATTGTGGTTGTACTCCGCTAAGGGGCTCGGGGACGGGTGATTCGGGTCGGGCGGGTCAAACAAGGCGCGCGACCGGCGGACCGGCCCGCGCGCGCCGCATGATGCCAGCACGCGTAGCGCTTGATCAAGCCCAGGTCAAGGCGCGGGATTGGGCTGCGCTTCGTGCAGCGCATCGATCTGCGCGAGCACTTCGGACGACAGCCTGACATCGACGCTGCCGATATTCTCCTTCAACTGCGCCATTGAGGTCGCGCCGATCAGGTTACTCGTCACGAACGGCCGGCTGTTGACGAACGCGAGCGCGAATTGCGCGGGCGACAGCCCCAGCTCCTTCGCGAGCGCCACGTAGCGCGACGTGGCCTGCACCGCTTGCGGCTTGCTGTAGCGCTGAAAGCGCTCGAACCGCGTGATGCGCGCGCCTTCGGGCCGCGCGCCGCCTTCGTACTTGCCCGAGAGCCAGCCGAACGCGAGCGGCGAGTAGGCCAGCAGCCCAATCCCGTCGTGGTGCGAGAACTCGGAGAGCCCGCTTTCGAACGTGCGATTGAGCAGGCTATACGGATTCTGGATGCTCACGATACGCGGCAGTCCCAGCTTTTCGGCCGCGCGCAGGAATTGCGAAACGCCCCAGGGCGTCTCGTTCGACACGCCGATATGGCGCACCTTGCCGGCCTTCACGAAATCGGCGAGCACGGCGAGCGTTTCCTCGATCGGCACCGTGTATGCGTCGTCGATCCACGGATACGTATTGCGGCCGAAAGTCATCGTGCTGCGGTCGGGCCAGTGCAACTGATAGAGATCGACGTAATCGGTCTGCAGGCGCTTGAGGCTGCCGTCGAGCGCCTCGGTCAGGTTCTTGCGATCGAACTGATTGCCGTCGCCGCGAATATGGCGCGGATTGTGCGGCTGACGCGCCGGGCCCGTCATCTTGGTCGCGAGCACGATGCGCTCGCGCGCGGCGCGATGCTGCGCGAGCCACGTGCCGATGAAGCGCTCGGTCTGCCCTTGCGTTTCGGGGCGCGGCGGCACCGGGTACATTTCGGCGGCGTCGATGAGCGTGACGCCGCAATCGAGCGCGTAGTCGATCTGCTCGTGCGCGTCGCGCTCGGTATTCTGCTCGCCCCAGGTCATCGTGCCGAGGCCGATCAGGCTCACCTTGACGTTCGTGTCGCCGAGAGTGCGGTATTCCATCGAAGCGTTTTCCATCGTCTGATTAAAGAGAACGGCGAAACTATCATGCCCGCCGAATTTTTTCAGGCGCAGGAAAATTCGCCGTGCTCCACGCGGGGCCGTCTCTTACCCATGCCGTGATCGCGCGGCAACCGGATCCGCACGCAAAAAGGCCGGACGCGACGTAGCCGGCCCGGCCCTGCGATCGATGCGTGCGGCGCGTGGCGGCTGCAGACCGCTGCGGCTCGGACCACGACGGCTCCGGCCGACGCGTCGCCGGCTATTCGTCGTCTTTGCAAACGCCGTCCTGGGCGCCGTTACGGCCCGACGCGCTCCACAGTCCAGTTCGAATTGCGCACCAGATAGTACTGGCCGCCCACGCCGACCCAGTGATAGCCGCGCGGCGGCGCCTTCAGGTGATATTCACGCCAGTCGTCGACCACGTACTGGCGGTCGCGGAACTCGGGCGCGACCCGGTCGCCCTTGTGCCACTGCGGCGCCGGCATATCGGCGGGCGGATGATTGGGTGGCGGGCCGCCATGATATTCGTTCGGCCCCGGACGGGGCGGCTGCTGCGCGAAGGAAGACGCCGACGCAAGCACGCCCGGAAGCGCCAGCGCGGCGAGAAGCAACACATGTTTCTTCATTGTTCACCTCCTGGTTAGCCAGCAACGGCCTGGCGTTGCGGGTGCGCGCCGCAGCACGCGCGGCGCGCGCCCTCGCAGGTCATGTTAGTACAGCGTTCGCTACGGCCGACGCGAACGCGTCCGGCCAACGCACGGCGCCGGACGCGCAAGTCATGCCAGAATCGGCGGGAACGCCAAAGGAGGAAGCGGCATGGAAAACCGACGCAGCTACGACTACATGGGATTCGACATGACCGCCGGCGTGGACGGCGATCATGCGGCCGGCTACTTCGTATCGACCCAGACGATCCACAGCCTCACCGACGACACGCACGCCGACGTGCCCATCGACGGCCTGGCCGCCGGACGCTTTCCCACCCAGGACAACGCCTTCGACGCCGCATTCGATCGCATCCGCGAGGCGATCGACCAGCGCGTGCGCGCCGCGCCGTGAGCGCGGCGGACGCCATCGGCATCATCGGCGCCATTGACATTGCGAGCGAGCAAAGCAAAACGCCGGGGTCCTGAGGACACCCGGCGTTCGGGCCGCCCGGCTGGCGGGCGGCGCTTCAGGCAGCGATCGGCTTAGTGGCCGAAATACACTTGCTGCGCGCGCGGCGTTTGCGCGCTGGGGCTGCCCGACTGGGTGGCCACACCCGCCACGCCGCCGTACGACGAATCGACGCCTTGCTGCTGCGCGCGTTCGGCGGCAACGGTCTGGACGCTCTGGCCTTGCTGCGAAGCCGGTGCGCCAACGTTCGGACGATAGAACGGTGCCGGGCCGTAGCCGCTTGCGAAAGCCGGGGCGGCGATGGAAGCGGAAGCTGCGACCAGCAGCGCTGCGATCAGTTTGGTCTTCATGGTGGGCTCCAGTATCAGGATCAGTTGCGGTTCGGGAATGGCGCCGCGCCTGGGAGGTCTTGCCCACGAGCTGCGTCAATGAGACCTAGTGTATACACCTACTATCAGAAAATAATCGCGATAATCCGAAATTACTATTCCAGCTCCGGAAACAATCGCGTGAGCCAGTCCTGGCCTGCCTGAGCGACGAACAGACCCTAAAAGCGCGGCCCAAAATTTCTTGCGCAACGCACCACAAGAATGGCCAATGACATGAAGCGCCAAGGGTCTTTCACCCTGTAAGGCCCGCTGAGAGCACTACCAGCAAGCCAATACGCATATCGGCTTGTGTCTGCCCAGGTCTTGCCGCACTGCAAAATCGGCGCGAACCCCTGCGGCGGCTTGCGATAAAATAGAAGGTTGATCCACGCCTGCCGCGCCCCTCGCGCACCGATTTGCCATGTCCGCCAACCGTATCGCCAGTCCCCGCCGCGTGTCCGTCGCCCCCATGATGGATTGGACTGACCGCCACTGCCGCTCGCTGCACCGCTTCATCTCCCGGCACACGTGGCTGTACACGGAAATGGTGACGACGGGCGCCCTGCTCCACGGCGACGTGCCTCGCCACCTTGCGTTCACGCCCGCCGAAGCGCCCGTCGCGCTGCAACTGGGCGGCAGCGAACCGGACGACCTCGCCCGCTCGGCCAGGCTCGGCGAGCAATGGGGCTACGACGAGATCAACCTGAATTGCGGCTGCCCGTCCGAGCGCGTCCAGCGCGGCGCGTTCGGCGCGTGCCTGATGAACGAGCCGAAGCTCGTGGCCGACTGCGTGAAGGCGATGCGCGACGCGGTCTCGGTGCCGGTGACGGTCAAGCACCGCATCGGCGTGGACGCGGTCGAGGACTACGCGTTCGTGCGCGATTTCGTCGGCACCATCGCCGATGCCGGTTGCACGGTCTTTATCGTCCACGCGCGCAACGCCATCCTGAAGGGCCTGAGCCCGAAGGAAAACCGCGAGATCCCGCCGCTCAAGTACGACTACGCGTATCGGCTCAAGCGCGATTTCCCGCAACTCGAAATCATCATCAATGGCGGCATCAAGACGCTCGACGAGGTGGCGACGCACCTCGAGCACGTCGATGGCGTGATGCTCGGTCGCGAGGCTTACCACAACCCCTACGTGCTGGCCGATGTCGATGCGCGCTTCTATGGCGCCAGCGAACCGGAGCTCACGCGCGACGAAATCGAAGCGAAGCTGGTGGCGTACTGCGCAGACGAGATGGCGCGCGGCACTTATCTAGGTGCGATCACGCGCCATGCCTTGGGGTTGTATCGCGGCGAAGCGGGCGCGCGAGGCTGGCGACGCGTGCTGTCGGACAACCGCAAGCTCGCCAAGGGGGATCTCGCGATCTTCGAGGAAGCGCGGGCGCACCTGCGCGGTCCGATGGAAGCGTCGGCTGAACTTTCCTCTGAAATATTTGAATAAAGGGGCTAGGCAAGTCCGACCCCCTGTGTATATAATCTTGCTTCTTGATTGACGCCGCTCACAAAGCAGCGTCGGCAAGAAAGCAGTAACAGTGGTGGCTGTAGCTCAGTTGGTAGAGTCCAGGATTGTGATTCCTGTCGTCGTGGGTTCGAGTCCCATCAGCCACCCCAGAGAATTCAGCAATATCAAGCGCTTACGCGCTAGCCGGAATTGCACATAGCAAAATTCGGAACGAAAATCAAAAAATTCAGCCCGCACAGAGTTGCGGGCTTTTTTGTTTGGACTGTTCGTAGCCGCGCCGGGGTCATAGAGAATGAACAAGAAGCTGCCCGAACGAAACATCGAAATCGATGCGGCAAATTTGGCCGACTATCGCCTGCTGCAGACTTTCGCGGCACCAACAGCGCCTGACAATCACGCGGTTCGGCATGTCGCCACAATCGTGCGTAGGTTCTTGTTGGATCAAACGCTGGAGAAAAGTGCGAGCCCGAGGGGAATTAAGCTCGCATACACGGCACCCGATACTAACGCACTCAGAAACGCCACTCTTGCGAAAAAGCTCGCGCTGTTTTTCAGCGCCGGTGTGCAGTGTTACGGATTCAGCATCGCTGCGCTGGTAATGCAGTCGAACCCGTATCCGGGGTATCGAGCAGCCCAGATCGACCACGATCCGTCGAGAACGGTAATTTTGAAGCGCGACAGCTTCTTGAATCAGGTCGTGGCCGGGTTCAACGGGTCAACCATTAGTCGAAAGGACATCGTCCTTTACGTCGCAAATAAGGCGGCCGGCGTCCACTTCGATCTCGACCGAACGTCCGATAAATTCTTCCTTGTGGACCGGATCCGGCATAGCGGCCGAATCTCCTTCAGGGATGGCAACCCCAACATTGAATTCGACCTCCATCGGCTCATCAACCCAGACCCGCAGTTCGCGATTGTGAGTGGCGCGATCGACTTTGTTTTTCTAGAGTTCCTCGCCGCAATTCAGTGGATTCTGGCAAGCCCGACCATCCAAGGTCTCTTTGAGCAGATCGCGAGCGAATTGGCGCCGGGTCATACTGCCTGATCGACTGTCTCGATTGCAATCGAGCATTCCGAGCCTATAAGCGTATAGGTTAATAGCCTATCGGGGATTCGAATCCCCCTCTCCGCCATCGAATACAGAAGGTTCACGCATCTGTTCCCGCCGCTTCTGCCTGATACCGGCAGGCGACAGGTACGGCCCACTACTTCGCAGCCTCCAGGCGCACCACCGCCCTGCTTCCCGTCGCTTCGGCATAGCGGGCCAACGTGCGCATCGACGGCATCGTGCGGCCACTCTCCATGCGCGCGATGGTCGATTGAGTTGTTTGCATCCTCTCGGCCACTTGTTCCTGGGTCAATCCTGCACGTACGCGAGCAGCGATAAGCTCGCGCGCAACAGCAAACTCCGGTGCTTGTGCCCCGTACTCGGCCTGGGTGGCCGGATCAGCCAGCAGGCGCTTCTTCAAGCTTGCAAGGTCAGTCATCGTCAATCCTCTTTCATCCGGGCGTAGGCCGTTTCGATGGCTCGGCGCGGAGTCTTCTGTGTCTTTTTTACGAACACATGCAGCACAACCAGACGCTGTCCAGTCCGCGTGACGTAGATTGCCCGCGCGATACCGTCCCGCCCCGTCATACGAATTTCCCAAAGCTTCCCCTCCAGCGGGCGCACATGGGGCATCCCTACGCGCTGGGGACCAAACTCCACCAGCATTTCCGCTATGTGAAGAAAACGGGCGCGCATATCAGGCGGGAGTGCCAGCAATTCGGCTTCGGCCTCGGGTATCAGCTCAACGTGCCACGTCATTAGTTTATCTCTTTTTTGCTATATTTGCAGATTATCGGCAGACTCCGTGCAATTCCTGCAGAGCCCGCTCTGGCGCAAGTCGATTCGAGCCTCTCCCGGAATCCACGGTCTAGCTTCTCATGCCGTATGCGTGCAGGCCAAACGGGCGCACATTGTGTTGACGCCTGGCAATAGCAGACGGTTTGCGCCCCATGATTTGCGCCTTGATGCTCGACGGAATCCAGCCTATTCGGCAACGCTTGAGAACGGCCGCCGCAGAATGCGCAACGTCACCGGCGCGATGCCGGCGACTTCGCAGATCCGCTGAAGGGTGGCCCGCTGACTATAGTGGCTGAAACAAAAACACCTATTGCGATGGCTCCCACGTCTTGCCACGCACCTCGAGCCTGCGCATTTGCCCGGCATTCGATTGAATGTCGGCTCGGAGGAATCCATCATTCTCATTCGAGGCGCTCTCGACGCCAAGAATATAAGGATTCCTTATATTGAACTTAATTCTGGAAATTGGCCGTGTAAATTTATATAAATTCTAATATCAGCTTCAGCGCAACATCCAGCCAACCGTCCAATACCAATGGCATATAGCGCACTCTGACGGGTACTGGTTGGCTTGAAGCTCAACGGCACCCAATCGTTACTCGACGATATAAGTCATGAGAGGTTTCTGTCGGCCTTGGCTCAATGAACTCGGCCCTTTACCTGCCCGTTAGGATGGTTGATGGAACTCGAACCCACGACGACAGGAATCACAATCCTGAACTCTACCAACTGATCTACACCCGCCGCCGTTACTCTCCTCTCGCTAACGCTGACCAGAAATCCTGGCCATCCGCCCTGCCTGGAACACGTATGCGAGGAGTAATTACCCACAACGAATAATTAACGCGAAGTCATATCAATCAATCCAGAAAATTAGCCTCACCAGCCTTTGAAACGTCTTCCACCCTTGCGTAAAATCGCTCCCCGCGAAGCAATAAACTCCAGCAACTCAATCGACACGGACAAATCGATAACCATGGAAAAATGGCTCGAACGACGCTTCACGCTCTCCGGCCGCGCCACGCGCCGCGAATATGCCACCACGATGGCGCTGTTCCTGCTCTTCATTGTCGCGCTCGACGCTTTCATGCCCGAAGGCGGGCTCGGCGATACGCTGCCGGCCGTGATCCTCGGCGTCGTGATTGTCTGCGTGGCGTTCTGGATTCCGATTGCCGCCATGGTGCGCCGGCTGCACGATATCGGCGTGAGCGGCTGGTGGTGGTGGCTGATGGCGGCCCTGCCGCTGGGCCAGCTCGGCATGGTGGCGCTGCTATTCGTCGGCCCCGATAAATTCAACCAGACGCGCCACTATCCGGACCCGCGCAAAAGCAGCGCGAATCCCGTCTGATCGCCGCGCCGCGCAGTGCCGGCATCGCCGCCGCACAACGCGGCCAACCCTCATTGCGCGGCGCCGCTGTCGATCCACGCGCGGGCCGCTTCGAAACCCGCCTCGGCGGCGGCGTGCTCGGTCGACCAGAGGCGGTCGATATGGACGAGTTGCCAGTCCCTCACCAGGGCGCCGGCCTTGAGCACGCGAAAATGCGCCTTCACGCCCGTGAGCACCTGTTCGACCGCGACCTCGATGTCGTAGTCCTTGTAGCGCTCCTCGTAGTCGCCCATGTCGATGCCTTTCGGCTCCATGATCGTCTCTCCGTCGTGGCTGCCGGTCCATCGTAGCACTTCCACGCCGGGCGCGCCGCCCTCGGGCGAAACCGCTCATGCACGCTCACAGGCGTGCGATCGACACCTCCGTCGATTTCACGAGCGCGACAACTTCCGAACCCACCTTCAGTTCGAGTTCGTCGATCGAGCGTGTCGTGATGACCGAGGTGACCACGCCGAACGGCGTGTCGACGTCGACTTCCGATACCACCGGCCCGCGGATGATCTCCCTGACCTTACCGCGGAACTGGTTGCGCACGTTGATGGCGGAAATGCTCATTGAGTCGGCTCCCAAATGGATAGATAAAAATTATGGAGTGCAGATGATTGGCAAGGTGTTCAGAGCGCCCAGCGCACATCCGCGGGACGCAGGCCGTGAGGCGTTTCATGCGTACGCGGTGCCTGCGTATGCGCGGGCGTCTCGCTGCCCAGCACGCGCTGGAGCACACGCTCTTCGAGCGCGGCGAAGCGCGCATCGGCGCGGGCGCGCGGGCGTTCGAGCGGCACGCGCTGATCGAGTGCGATGCGGCCCTGCTCCACCAGCAGGATGCGGTCGCCCAGCGCGACGGCCTCATGAACGTCGTGCGTCACCAGCAATGCGGTAAAGCGATGCTCGCGCCAGAGACGCTCGATCAGCGCATGCATTTCGATGCGCGTGAGCGCGTCGAGTGCGCCTAGCGGCTCGTCGAGCAGCAGCAGGCTCGGCCGGTGCACCAGCGCCCGCGCGAGCGCCACGCGCTGGCGCTGCCCGCCCGAGAGCCGGGCAGGCCACTCGTCGGCGCGCGCGAGCAAACCCACTTCGTCGAGCACGGCGCGTGCATCGTCGCGCGCTCCGCGGCCGAGTCCCAGCATCACGTTCTGGAGCACTGTCTTCCACGGCAGGAGCCGCGCGTCCTGAAACATCATGCGCGTCTCGAGCGCCGTCCCGTGCTCGCCGCGCCGTTCCAGTTCGCCCGCATCGGGCGCCTCGAGCCCGGCCACGAGGCGCAGCAGCGTGGATTTCCCGCAGCCACTGCGTCCCACGATCGCCACGAAGCTGCCGCGCTCGATCGAGAGATCGAAGCTGTCGAGCACGACGCGTTCGCCATAACGCTTGCCCACGCCGCGCAACTCCACGGCGGGGTCGTACGCGCGCGCGTCGCTGCGCGCCGTCGCCGTTTGTGCCGTTCCCCTGGTGCCCTGGACGTCATGGCCGGCATCCGCGCGCCACGTGCCGCGTGGCTCGTCGGCTTCGTGCGCCTCGCGTTCCTGGGTCCGCGGCAATTCGACCTCGGCTTCGAGATCGCGGCCCGCCACGCCACCGAAATGGGTTGCCAACGTGCTGGCGCTCATGCGTCGCTCCCTTGTTGATAAGCGGGGTGCCAGCGCAGCGCGACGCGCTCGAGCCACTTGGCAAGCCAGTCGGCGAGCTTGCCGAGCGCCGCGTAGAGCAGAATGCCGACCACCACCACGTCGGTCTGGAGGAACTCGCGCGCGTTCATCGTCATGTAGCCGATGCCCGACTGAGCGGAAATCGTTTCGGCGACGATCAGCGTCACCCACATCAGTCCGAGCGCGAACCGCACGCCGACGAGGATCGACGGCAGCGCCCCCGGCAGGATCACTTCGCGATAGAGCGCAAAGCCCTTAAGGCCGTAGCTGCGCGCCATCTCGATGAGGTTCCCGTCCACCGAGCGGATGCCATGGAACGTATTCACGTACACCGGGAAAAACACACCGAGCGCGACCAGAAATACCTTCGCTTCCTCCTCGATGCCGAACCAGAGGATCACGAGCGGAATCATCGCGAGCGCGGGAATGTTGCGGATCATCTGGACGGTCGAATCGAGCGCGGTCTCGACAGGCTTGAAAAGACCCGTGGCCAGCCCGAGCGCGAGGCCGATGCCGCCGCCGATCGCGAAGCCCGAAATCGCACGCCACGTGCTCACGCGTACGTCCTCCAGCATCTCGCCCGATTCGATGAGCGACCATGCGGCCTTCACGACCGCGAGCGGCTCGGGCAGCACGCGCGTGGAGAGCACGCCGCTGCGCGCGGCCAGCTCCCACGCGGCCAGGATCGCGAGCGGCACGAGCCAGGGCGCGATGCGCAAGAACGCCTTGCGTCCATAGAAAGCCAGTGGCCGCCGCTGGCGCGGGACAGCACCCACGCCAGCGGCGCCGGCGGCCGTCACAGCGGATTGAGTCATCGGTATGTTCTCCTGTCTATTTCTCGCCGTGCGGGCAGCGGCATGTGCACCGCTACTCGCCGGCCGATCGACTAGCGCTCAGCTCTGGCTCACCTTCGGCAGATACTGATTGCCGACCACTTCGCCAAACGGCCCGGAGAGCGGACCGCCCGCCGTCTTCGCCTCGCGCCCCGGCAACAGCGGAAACACCAGCTCGGCGAAACGGTAGGATTCCTCAAGATGAGGGTAACCAGAAAGGATGAAGGTCTCGATACCCAGCTGCGCGTACTCCTTCATGCGCTCGGCGACCTGCTCAGGATTGCCGACGAGCGCCGTGCCCGCACCGCCGCGCACGAGGCCCACGCCCGCCCACACGTTCGGGTACACCTCCAGCTCCTTGCGCGTGCCGCGCTTGCCGCCGTGCAGCGCGGCCATGCGGCGCTGCCCTTCCGAATCCATCTTGTTGAATGCCGTCTGTGCACGCGCGATGGTCTCGTCGTCGACGCGGCTGATGAGGCGCTCGGCGGCGGCCCACGCCTCCTCTTCGGTCTCGCGCACGATCACGTGCAGGCGAATGCCGAAGCGGATCTTGCGGCCATGCTGCTCGGCGCGCGCGCGGATATCGGCGATCTTCTTCGCGACGGCTTCGGGCGGCTCGCCCCACGTCAGGTAGGTATCGATATGCGCGCCCGCCATCTCGTGCGCAGCCGGCGACGAGCCACCGAACCACAGCGGCGGATGCGGATACTGCACCGGCGGATAGAGCGCCTTGCCGCCCTTCGAGCTCAAGTGCTTGCCCTCGAAATCGATCGCCTCGTTCGTGTGCGAAGCGGCGAGCAGCTTGCGCCAGATATGCAGGAATTCGTCGGTGATTTCGTAGCGCGTATCGTGATCGACGAACACGCCGTCGCCCTCGAGCTCGGCGGCATCGCCACCGGTCACGACGTTGATGAGCAGGCGTCCGTTCGAAAGGCGGTCGAAAGTCGCGGCCATGCGTGCCGACAGTCCCGGCGACGACAGACCCGGGCGGATCGCGACGAGGAACTTCAGGCGCCGCGTTGCGGCGATCAGGCTCGATGCCACGACCCATGCGTCTTCGCACGAACGGCCCGTCGGCAGCAGGACGCCGTCGTAGCCGAGCGTATCGGCCGCGACGGCCACCTGCTGGAAGTACGCGAAGTCAGCGGCGCGCGCGCCTTCGGCCGTCCCCAGATAGCGGCTGTCACCATGGGTCGGGATGAACCAGAACACATTCATGCGTTGCTCCTGCTTTTTGTTCGAGACGTGAGACGGAAAAGTTCGGGACGCGGCGCCGGCCACGCCCGGTGCACGAAGCGCGGCGCGCGATTGCAAGGACCGGAAAGCCGGGAAGCCAGCAACGCGGCCGGCAGAAGCCTGCGGAATCTGCGGAACCGGACGGGCCGTGACGGCGGCGCCGTCTTCATGGGGACTCAGTCTAGGGTTGGCCCTAAGCGTTTTGAACGATTTTTTTGAGCTTAGGTTTTCCACTTTCGTGCTTTACACGACGCTTTAGCATACGCAAGGGCAATCACGGGCGCGGCGCGCCGATATAATGGCGCCCACATCGACAATAAACCGGCCGGCCGCGCTTTCACGCCTTTTTTGGGCATGCGCGGTCCGTGCCACGCAACCCTCGCACCTCATGCAAAAACTGATTCTGCCGTTCGTATCCGGCTTTCTGGCCTCGCTGTTCTTTCGCGAAGCGACACTCGCGCTCCTTCACGCGGCGCAGGTCATCGACGCGGCCGGATTCTCCACCGAGCCGTTCGCCCCGATCGGCCTGCCCGAATTCCTCGTCAACGCGATCTGGAGCGCCCTGTGGGCCATCCCGATGACGTGGCTGCTGCGCATCTCGCCATCGCGCCCCGCGCCGTGGGTGCAGGCGTTCGTGTTCGGCGGCATCGTGCTCACGGCCGCCATGCTGTTCGTGATCGATCCGCTGCGCGGCATCTGGCCGAGCGGCAACATGCTGCCGCGCGTGGCCATGGGCTTCGCGTCGAATGCGGTCTGGGGCTGGGGCGCGCTCGTGTTCATGCGCGCCTTCATGAGCGAAACCGAAGAGGACTGAGCCGGTTTCCGTGCGCGGCGCGGGACGCGAGCGCGCCGCGCGTCACGTCGCAGTGCACCCGCGCCTTGCCGCGGGTTTAATCCGGCAACGCCCGCAGCGGATGCTCCGCCGCACCCCATGGGCTCCTGAACATCGCCTGGACGTCGGCGAGCGATACGTCCCCGATGCGCGCAAAGCGCCAGTGCGGATCGTTGTCCTTGTCGATGATGCGCGCGCGTATGCCTTCCATCACGTCGCCCTGCGCAAAGCTCGATCGCGTGAGATCGAGATCGCGGCGCAGCACGTCGGCCATCGAACCCTCCGCGAGCGATACCGCCTCCAGCGACACCGCCATCGACAATGGCGAGCGCTCGCGCAATATCCTCACGGTCTGCTCGGCCCATGCGCCATGCGCGTCGGCCGTGTCGCGCTGCATGCTCTCCAATGACACGAGAATCGCCGCCACCGAGGGCCGCGAAAAGTGCTGATCGATCCATGCGCGCGCAACGGCCAGCGCGGAGCGCGGAGCGCCCTCCTCCACCTCGTCGCTTGCAGCGGCCGCGCCGCGAATCCGCTCGACGATTTCCACACCCGAAGCGAATGACTCGCTCTGCAACGCGTCGAGCAAAGCAGGTCGCGCGGCCTCGTCGATAAATACGTCGGCGAGACCTGCGTATAGCGCACTATCGGCGTCGATCGTTTCTCCGGTCACGGCGAGATAGCGGCCGAGCGCGCCCGGCGTGCGCGCGAGGAACCAGCCCATGCCGACATCGGGAAAGAGCCCGATGCGCGTCTCGGGCATCGCCATGCGCGTCGTGCTGCCCACCACGCGCAGGCCGCCCGTGCGATGCGCGCCCTGCGAAATCCCCATGCCGCCACCCATCACGACGCCCGCCAGCAGCGCGATATAAGGCTTCGGATAGCTGAAGATCGCGTGATTGAGCCGGTATTCCTCGGTGAAGAACGTATCGATCGCGGCCTGATCGCCGGCCCGGTACGACTCGTAGAGAAAGCGGATGTCGCCGCCCGCGCAAAACGCGCGCGGATGGCGCGTGTGCACGATCACGGCAAGCACTTTGGGATCGTCGCGCCACGCGTCGAGCACGGCCTGCATCGCGCGGATCATCGACGTGGAAAGCGCATTGAGCGCCTGCGGACGATCGAGTTCGATGAAGCCGATGCGGTTCGTGACCTGCGTGAGCACATATGGCCCTGGATCGGCGGCGAAGGCGCTTGCGGTGGCTTCCTGTGACATGGCAATCGGGCGGCGATGAAAGCACTATGAAAAGACGCGTCGGGCGCCGGCGCGCGCCATGCTCCCATGACACGAACCGCGAACGGCGCCTGAGGAGGCTATCACGATGGGCAGTCCGGTGTTTTCTTCGCCGTACGCGCCGGCGGCGGCGGTGCGTTGTGCTGTGCTGCTGCGTCCCCATTCTTTGCCGCGGACGCGCCCAGCCAGCCGTCGAGCGCGGCATCGACGATCAGCGTCAGCGACGCCTCGTGCGCAAAGCCCGGCCCAAGCTGCGAAAGCGCGACCACGCCATGCAGCATCGCCCATAACGCGCGCGCGAGCAGAGCGGAATCGCCTCGCGCGCCATGGCGCCAGTTCCCGGTCGCGGCGAGCGCTTCGAGCGCATCCGCGAACAGGTCCGCCATGCGGGCAGCCTCTTCGCAAGGCAGTTCGTGTTCTGCAGGCGTCACGGTGGCAACCGTCGCTCGCGTCGCCCCATGCGCGCCCGCACGGCCACCCTCCTCCGGCTCCCGGTACATGAGCCGATAAGCCTGCTGATGTGCGCATCCGAACGCGACATAGGCATGCGCAAGCGCATGCAGCCGCTCCCGCGGGTCGTCGATCGCCCCGAGCGGTTCGAGCTGCGCAAGCAGTTGCGCAAAGCCTTCGCGTCCGAGCGCGCGGGCAATCTCGTCGCGGCTTTCGAAATGCAGGTAGAGCGACGCGGGCGAATAGCCGATCGCTTCGGCAAGCTTGCGCATCGAAAGCGCCTCAAATCCATCACGCGTCACGATGCGGCGCGCGGCATCGAGTATCCGCGCGCGTAGTGCCACGCGAAGCGCGGCGGCACGAAGATCTTTCGCTTCAGCGCTGTTCATCGGTACATATCGGTCCACAGCATGCGTAACATCGTCAGGACAACAAAGGACCCGGCGGGAAATGACCGCTTTTGAGCAGGACGGGCGTGCCGTTGCTGAGTTCGAGATGCGCGCGCGCCACGGCTTCGATGCGCGTGCGCCCCGCGTCGAATGCCTGCATCCACGCCTCGCGGCCCACGCCCGGCGCGCCGAAATGATCTTCGAGCGCCTCGACGGAGATCGCGCAGGGCACGCGCGCGCCGTCCACCAGCGCGGGAAACACCACCGTGAGATTCGAATCGTGCCAGGACGGCGCCTCGGAAGGAAAACGGATATCCATGTCCAGCCCCGTTGGGAAATCTGCAGAAGAAAATCCGCGCCGGCGGACGGCGGGATCGCGCTCCATGTTACTCGCAGCGCGCCACTGAGGGGCCGATGCATGACATCGGGAAACCGGCGACGGATGGACGGATGAGCGCGGAACCTGCAACACTGGCGCATGACCGGCGCGAGTGAAGTGTGCGCCACACGACCCTTTCATTATTGCAAGCACGCTCTGCGTGGAGCCACGGAAGAACAATGACGATGGAATCGCACCTCAGAGGCCAATACTTCGAAGAAAGCCGCGAGATACCCGAGCCGCAGGCCGCGAGCCGCTGGTTCACCTACGCCCAGCAAAACGGCATCGACGTCGCGCGCGCGATCAGCCTGTGGGAAGACGCAGCCACGCCCGAAGGGGAACGAAGCCGCGAGACCGTCGCGGGCTGCGGCATCCGCATCGTGCCGCCCGAGCGCTGAGCCCAGGCCGCACGAAATCGCATGATGCCGCTCGAAATCGCTTGAGCCGCCGCTTGTGCATCGGGCGGCCTTTATCGGCATGCGCCTCAATACGCCTCAGTGCGCCTGCATCTTCGAAAACAGATTCAGCACGAGCACGCCCGCCACGATGAGCCCGAGACCGAGCACGGCGGGCAGATCCGGCACCTGCTTGTAGAGCACCACCGCGACGAGCGTGATGAGCACGATGCCCACGCCGGACCAGACGGCATAGACGATGCCGACGGGCAGATTTTTGAGCGTGAGTGAAAGGCAGTAGAACGCCACGCCATAACCGGCGACGACCACGGCCGAAGGCGCGAGCCGCGAAAAACCGTTCGAGGCGCGCAGCGCGGACGTGGCGATGACTTCCGCGACGATGGCAATGGCGAGGATGAGCCAGGGAGACATGCGCATCGCGTCAGGCCTTTGCAAGCGCGAGCTTGCTGTAGTCGGCGTCGAGATGCGCACACAGCGCCTCGACCACGAGCTCGTGATCGGCGCGCTGCGGCAGACCGGAGACCGTTACCGAGCCGATCACGCCCGCGCTCGCGACGCTGAGCGGAAACGCCCCGCCGTGCGTGGCGTAATCGGCGACAGGCAGGCCGTTCTTTTCGGCGAGCGTGGCGCCCGACTGCTGCATGCGCAGGCCGATCGCGTACGAACTGCGGCGAAAGTGCTCGACCACGCGCGACTTGCGGCGCGCCCACTCGATGTTCTCGGGCGTCGTGCCGGCGAGCGCGCAGAAGAACAGCGGCTGACCGAACGTGCGGATGTCGATGACGACCGCGTGCGCGCGCGCGACGGCAAGCTCGCGCAACAGGGTGCCGAGCTGCCAGGCGCGATCGGCGTCGAAACGGGGGAACACCAGCGCGTTTTCTTGCGCGGCTATCGATTGCAGATCGAGGGCGATGTCCATGGGGGCCTTGTGAGGCAGATGACGAGACGGAGAAAAACGACCCGGCGGCACGCGCTGCCTGCCGCGGCGACCGAGCCCCGATTCTAGCCTGGCGCCCCGCGTCGCCGGGCCGCATGCCGCCTTGCTGGCGCGCGCCGCAATGTTTGTGCAACCGGCCAGAAAGTTATTCGTCAATTGCTGTTGCATTGCCGCAGGATTTACCCTATAATTATTTTCTCTGACGGACGCGGGGTGGAGCAGTCTGGCAGCTCGTCGGGCTCATAACCCGAAGGTCGCAGGTTCAAATCCTGCCCCCGCAACCAAAGCATCGAAGCAGTCCAAGTCGGTCAGACGCAATCAAGGGTTACAACGCATCAGCGTGTAACCCTTTTTTGTTTTCCGGCATCGGCGAATGACACGCAGCCCCAATACCCGCCATTTGTGCCCGCTCCCGTCACCCGCTCCCGCGGTGATACACTCGCATCACCCATCCCCCTATCGTGCCCATGAAATTCTGCTCGACTTGCGGTCAGGCGGTCAGCCTGCTCGTTCCGCCCGGCGACAATCGCGAACGCTACGTCTGCCCGCAGTGCGGCACCATCCACTATCAGAATCCGCGCAACGTGGTCGGCACCGTTCCCGTCTGGGAAAACAAGGTGCTGCTGTGCCGCCGCGCGATCGAGCCGCGCTATGGCTACTGGACGCTGCCCGCGGGCTTCATGGAGATGGGCGAGACGACGTCGGAAGCCGCAGCGCGCGAGACGCTCGAAGAAGCCGGCGCGCGCGTCGAGGTGCAGAGCCTCTTTTCGCTGCTCAACGTGCCGCGCGTGCATCAGGTGCATCTGTTCTATCTCGCGCGCCTGCTCGACATCGACGTCGCCGCTGGCGAAGAGAGCCTCGAAGTGCGCCTCTTCGAAGAACACGAAATCCCGTGGGACGACATTGCGTTCCCCACCGTTGGCCAAACCCTGCGTTTCTTCTTCGCCGACCGCCAGTCGGGTAGCTACGGCCTGCATACGGGCGACGTCCTGCGCTCCCTGCGCGACGGCTGATTCCCGGTCCGGCGATGGTGCCCTGGCTTTCGCCCGATGACCCGTTCCCGCCCGTCGAGCGCGCCCTTGGCGCGTCGAGCGGCGCGCCGGGTCTGCTTGCCGCAAGCGCCGACCTGCTGCCTTCGCGCCTCGTCGACGCCTATCGGCACGGCATTTTTCCGTGGTATTCGGACGGCCAGCCCGTGCTCTGGTGGAGTCCCGATCCGCGCATGATCCTGCGTCCCGACGCGTTCAAGGTCTCGCCCTCGCTCAGAAAGACGCTCAAGCGCGTGCTGCGCGACCCCGCCTGGGAAATTCGCGTCGATAACGATTTCGCCGCCGTGATGCGCGCCTGCGCCAGCGCGCCGCGTCGCGGCCAGCGTGGCACGTGGATCACCGCCGACGTGATCGACGCCTATTCGAGCCTGCACCGCATCGGCGACGCGCACAGCATCGAAGCCTGGCTCGACGGCCAGCGCGTGGGCGGCCTTTACGGCGTCTCGCTCGGCAAGATGTTCTTCGGCGAGTCGATGTTCGCCTCCGTCACCGATGCCTCGAAAATCGCGCTCGCCGCGCTCGTCGCGCATCTGCGCCGCAACGGCGTCGAGCTGATCGACTGCCAGCAGAACACCGCGCATCTGGCCTCGCTCGGGGGGCGCGAGATCGCGCGCAAGGCGTTCATCGCGCACGTGCGTGCGACGGTGAGCGCGCCCTCGATCGGCTGGCGTTTCGACAAGGGCGTGCTCGCCGACTGGGTCGGCCAGCACCATGCGGATAACCGCACCGTATCGACATTCTGAACCGCGCTCACGCCCGCCGCGTATGGGCGGCGGCGCGCAATTCGATGGATGCGCGCCTGGCGTCGATGTTAGTATGCAAGGAGAAAACGTCGCATTTGCCCTGCGCGACGCTCCGAACTGCTACGAGAGCTGCCAACGTGACGCATCCAAACGAGCTGCCGCTTTCACCGCTTTCCGCGCTGCAATTCTATGCAACGGCGCCCTACCCCTGCAGCTATCTGGAGGGGCGCATCGCGCGCTCGCAAGTGGCGACGCCCAGCCATCTCATCAACTCCGACGTCTACACCGACCTCGTGAAGGCGGGCTTCCGCCGCTCCGGTGTCTTCACCTACCGTCCCTACTGCGACGGCTGCCGCGCCTGCGTGCCGGTGCGTGTGCCGGTCGAGCGCTTCACGCCGAACCGTACCCAGCGCCGCTGCTGGAAGCACCACGGCGATCTCGTGGCGACAGTCGCGCCGCTCCACTACGACGAGGCGCATTACGCGCTCTACATGCGCTACCAGTCGGCGCGGCACGCGGGCGGCGGCATGGACCGCGACAGCCGCGACCAGTACGAGCAGTTCCTGCTGCAAAGCCGGATTAACTCGCGCCTCGTGGAATTTCGCGAGCCCGATGTCCAGCACCCCGACGAGCCGGGCCTGCTGCGCATGGTGAGCATGATCGACATCCTCGGCGACGGGCTTTCCTCGGTCTACACGTTCTTCGAGCCCGACACGCCGCACACGAGCTACGGCACCTACAACATCCTCTGGCAAATCGAGCAGGCACGCAGTCTGCAACTACCCTACGTCTATCTCGGCTACTGGATACGCGAGAGCCCGAAAATGGCCTACAAGGCGCGTTTTCAGCCGCTCGAAGGCCTGTTCGACGGCGTCTGGTGCGCTCTCGGCCCCACCGAGACTGACTCCGATAGTTAGCCAGCCGGCGCCGGGCGCCGGACCCCGCGAGCCATCTCACGGCAGGCATCTCATTCGCGTGCGCCGCGCACCCCGCCCTTTGTTCTGGACTTCGCCGCGAACTTTGTCGCTAAAATAGCGGGTTCTCATTTTCCGGCGCCCGCGCCTTTTCCCCGTGTTCAGTACCCTTTATCCGCTCGTCCGCGACGGGCTCTTTCGCATGGACGCGGAAGACGCCCACCACCTCTCCCTGCGCATGATCGGCGCCGCGGGCCGCACGGGCATGGCAAGCCTTCTCGCGCCGCGCGTGCCCGACTCGCCGCGCACCGTCATGGGCCTCACGTTCCGCAATCCGGTGGGCCTCGCCGCGGGCCTCGACAAGGAAGGCGCCGCCATCGATGGATTCGCCGCGCTGGGCTTCGGTTTCGTCGAAGTGGGCACGGTCACGCCGCGTCCGCAGCCGGGCAACCCGCGGCCGCGCATTTTCCGTCTGCCCGAGGCGGGCGGCATCATCAACCGGATGGGGTTCAACAATCACGGCGTCGAGCAGTTCGTGAAGAACGTGCAGGCCGCGCGCTATCGCGGCATCCTCGGCCTGAACATCGGCAAGAACGCCGACACGCCGATCGAGCGCGCCGCCGACGACTATCTGTTCTGCCTCGAGCGCGTCTATCCGTTCGCGAGCTACGTGACAATCAACATCTCGTCGCCGAACACGAAGAATCTGCGCCAGCTGCAGGGCGCGGGCGAGCTCGACGCCCTGCTCGCCGCGCTCAAGGACAAGCAGCAGCGTCTCGCCGATCTGCACGGCAAGCTCGTGCCGCTCGCGCTCAAGATCGCGCCGGACCTCGACGACGAGCAGGTGAAGGAGATCGCCGACACGCTCGTGCGCCACAAGATCGAAGGCGTGATCGCGACCAATACGACGCTTTCGCGCGCCGCGGTCGAGGGCCTGCCCAACGCGAACGAAGCCGGCGGTCTCTCGGGCCGTCCCGTCTTCGACGCCTCGAACGAAGTGATCCGCAAGCTGCGCGCCGAGCTGGGCGAGCAGGTGCCGATCATCGGCGTGGGCGGCATCTTCTCGGGTGAGGACGCGCGCGCGAAGATCGCCGCGGGCGCCTCGCTCGTGCAGCTCTACACGGGTTTCATCTACCGCGGCCCGGCGCTCGTGGCCGAATGCGCGCGGGCGCTGGCCTCGGGCCGCGCGTGAGGCTATAGTTTCAGGCCATGTGCGGCGCATCGGAGGCGCCGCCGGCCCTGAAGACGGCAAACCCGGTCCAGAGGGACATCCCGGGTTTGCCGCAAAAACGCAGCAAAACAAGAGGAAAACAATGAAAGTCGCTTTGCTGAAAAAGCTCCTTGCGCTCGCACTCGTGGGCGCATCGTTCGTTGCAGCGAGCGCCCACGCCGAAGACCTGCTCGATCAGGCGAAGGCGCGCGGCACGCTGCGCATCGGTCTCGAAGGCACCTTCCCGCCGTTCAACTCGAAAGCGCCCAATGGCGATCTGGTTGGCTACGACGTCGATATCGCCAAGGCCGTGGCGGCGAAGATGGGCCTGAAGCCCGAATTCGTCACGACCGAATGGAGCGGCATCATCGCGGGTCTGCAGGCGGGCAAATTCGATGTGATCGTCAACCAGGTGGGCGTCACCGATCAGCGCAAGGCCGTGCTCGACTTCTCGCCGGCCTATACGTATTCGGCCGCGCAGCTCATCCAGCGCAAGGACGATACGCGCCAGTTCAAGTCGCTCCAGGACCTCGTGGGCAAGAAGCTCGGCGTGGGTCTGGGCACCAACTACATGGACATGGCGAAGTCGGTGCCGGGCATCGACGTGAAGACCTATCCCGGTGCGCCCGAATATCTGCGCGATCTCGCGGCCGGCCGTCTCGATGCGGCGCTCAACGACCGCCTGATGCTCGCCTACCTGCTGAAGAACTCGCAACTGCCGCTGCGCACGGGCGCGATCGTCGGCGACGGCAACCCGTCGGCCATTCCGTTCAAGAAGGGCAATCCGAAGTTCGCCAAGGCCATCGACGACGCCATGACGCAACTCGAAGCCGACGGCACCTTCACGAAGATCTCGGACAAGTGGTTCGGCATCGACGTGACCAGGCCGATCACGAAGTAACGATGCAAGTCACCCAGGCCGCCTTCCGTGCCTCCCGCGCTCGCACATGGCGCGCGGCGCACCGGGGCTGCCACGTGACCTGACCGACGCGGGGTGGTATCGCAAGATGCCGCCCCTTGTTTTTACGGCTCGCCCGGCGAGCGCTTTCCAGCCGCGTTCTCCCATGCCTATCTATACGCTCATCATCCAGTCGCTGCCGGTGCTCGCGCAGGGTGCCGTGCTCACGGTCAAGTTCGCAGTCCTGTCGATGATCTTCGGGCTCATCGGCGGCGCCGTGCTCGCGCTCATGGGCATCAGCTCGAGCCGCCCGCTCGTCGTCATCGCGCGCGTCTACGTGAGCCTCATGCGCGGCACGCCGCTACTCGTGCAGATCTTCGTGATTTACTACGGATTGCCGAGCATCGGCATCTCGCTCGACCCCACGCCCGCCGGCGTGATCGCGCTCTCCGCGAACGTGGCGGCGTATCTCTCCGAGAGCATGCGCGGCGCGATTCTCGGCATCCACAGCGGCCAGTGGCTCGCGGCCTATAGCCTCGGCCTGTCGCGGCGACAGACGCTGCGCTACATCATCGCGCCGCAGGCGCTGCGCATTGCGGTGCCCAGTCTTTCGAACAGCCTCATCAGCCTCATCAAGGACACGTCGCTCGTCTCGGTCATCACCGTGACCGAGCTGCTGCGCAGCGCTCAGGAGATCATCGCGTCGACCTATCAGCCGCTGCCGCTCTATCTCGCGGCCGCCGCCATCTACTGGGTGCTCTGCCAGGTGCTCGAGTGGATCCAGCACTGGTACGAAAAGCGCCTCGCGCTGCCCACGCGGCACTGAGCTTCACTCGCAACCGAAACGCAGGCCGAGCGCCGCGCGCGCGGTGTCGGCCATCGCGATCATGCGCCGCGAGGTTTCGTGCGGCATGAGCGGGCTTTCCAGCGCGCCCGCGCGCAGCAGCTCGCAAAAGTGCGCGGTCTCGTAGTTGAGGCCGCCGCCTTCAAAGGGCTCGTCGAGCTCCACGGTGCGGCCATCGACATAGCGGATCGTCGCGCGCGCCGGGTTCCACCAGTTCGCATGGATCGTCACGTTGCCGAGCGGCCCCGCCAATAGCGCGTCGCCAAAGCCGTGCAGGTCGAGCCCGCAAAAGAGCTGCGCGATGCCGTGCTCGTGCTGGCAATTGAGGCTTGCAAACGTATCCACGCCCGTCGCGCCGAGACGCCCGAAAGTCTGCACCTCGCGCGGCGCGCCCAGCCAGTCGACGGCCAGAAACATCTCGTACACGCCGATGTCGAGCAGCGCCCCGCCCGCATGCTCGAACGAAAACGACGGATGATCGGCGGGAACGTTAGCGACCGAGCAGCCCGCGCGCACGAGGCCCACCGGGCCGATGGGATCGGCTTGCAGATGCGCGCGCAAGGCGCGATAGAGCGGATAGAACGGCGGCTTCATCGCCTCCATGAAAAGGCGTTGCGCGCCGCGCGCGGCGTCGAGCACGCGCTCGAGCTGCGCGGCGTTGACTGTCGCCGGTTTTTCGCAAAGCACGGGCAAGCCGGCCTCCAGCGCGGCGACCGCATAGTGCACGTGGCTGTCCTGCATCGTCGCGATGTAGACGGCGTCGATGCCGCGCGCGAGCAGCGCTTCGAAGCTCGCGCACGCGGCGGCGCCGAAGTCTTGCGCGAGCGCTTCGGCCGGCGCCGCGCGGCGCGACCACACCGCGCTCACGCGCGCGCCCGGTACGTGTGCCACGCCTTGCGCGAAGCGCCGTGCGATGCGGCCCGCACCCACGATGCCCCAACGTATCGTCTTTTGGGTCTCTTCATGAGTCCCGCTGCGCTTGCCTGAATCGCTCATGCCTTGCCTCGTATCGCTGTCGTATCGCCGTCGTGTCGTCATTTGCCGCGCACCGGGCGCGGCAAGACAAAGACTCGCACGATACGGCCTCGCGCTTAAGGAGGCAACTTCGCAGGCAACCTCGCAGGCAACTCGCGGACAAGGCAACGCGCGCCGGAACCCGCATAACGGGCGGCGCGCGTGCAGGAAACGAACGAAACGAAGCGGGCTAGCGCGGCTCGATGGCCTCGGACGCCAGCGCGCGGTTGATCTCGTCGGAGGTCAGCTCGATCATTGCGGTCGCGGCCGCGCGCGCGTCCTCGGGCGCGCGCCGCTCGATGGCGTCGACCACGCGGCCGTGCGCGTTGACGACATTGAGCCAGCCGTCCTCGCGCTGGCTCAGGATGGGATTGACGAGCGTGAGCGCGCCGCGAATGATCGCCGCCATCTGCTGATAGAACTGATTGCCGCTCGCCGCGAGAATGCGTGTGTGCAGGAGCGTGTCGGCCTCTTCGCAGCCGGCGTCGCCGGGGCTCGTCTGACGCAGCGCGTCGAAGGCATCGCGCATGCCCGCGAGATCCGCGGCGCTCGCGCGCTCGGCCGCCAGCGCGCACGCGGCGGGCTCGATCAGTGCGCGGAATTCGATCACGTCGCGCAGGAAGGTCTTGTCCGGCTTCGCGCGAAAGCGCCAGCTCACTACGTCTTCGTCGATCATGCGCCAGTCGCGCATGGGCCGGATGCGCGTGCCGATCTTGGGCCGCACGTCGAGCATGTGACGCGCGAGCAGCATGGACAGCGCTTCGCGCATGACCGTACGGCTCACGTCGAATTCTTTGGACAGCACGTCCTGCGGCGGCAGGATCGCCCCGTAACGTTCCTCGACGATGCCCGAAATCAGGCCATCCATGACCTTGCTCACGAGCGAGCGTTCCTTATTCCCCAGTTCCATGACCCCTCCCCCCGATGCGGCGTAATCGCGCCTGTTTGACGGTTGCAGCGTGGGCCTTCGTGCTTCGTCGAACCTGTCATACGTTGCCATGCGAATTGCATAATCCGCCAGCCAGGATATCTCCTGACGCAAACGTTGCGCGGCAGATGCCCCGTCCGTACGAGCCCTTCTTCGATCGGCCCTTTGGTTTCCCGAATCTTGTGATTTACGGTTTTTCGTTGTCGATTCGTAAGCAGTCTGTATGCATTGCCCGCTTACTGTTTTGCCATGCACGCAGTGGCGCCGGCCCCGGCATGGCGGGGGCGCGGCGCCCTGCTGTGCATATGCAATGCTGCCCGTCGGAAGTGTGCCTCAACGCGGCGTAACCGTACCTTCTCGTTCTCCCGCACGTCCGTATTGATCGTCGAAGCGCACGATGTCGTCTTCGCCGAGATAGCCGCCCGACTGCACCTCGATGATCTCGAGCGACGTCTTGCCTGGATTTTCGAGCCGGTGCTTCACGCCGAGCGGAATGTAGGTGGATTCGTTCTCGGAGAGCAGGAACACCTCGTCGCCGCGCGTGACGCGCGCGGTGCCGCGCACGACCACCCAGTGCTCGGCGCGATGATGATGCATCTGCAACGAGAGCCGCCCGCCCGGCTTCACGACGATGCGCTTGACCTGGAAGCGCTCGCCGCGATCGACCGAGTCGTAGCAGCCCCACGGCCGCTCGACGCGGCGATGATGCTGGGCCTCCTCGCCGCGTTGCGCCTTCAGCTTGCCGACGATCGCCTTGACGCTCTGCACGCGGTCCTTGGCCGCGACCAGCACGGCATCGGCCGTCTCCACCACCACCACGTTGTGCACGCCCACGCAGGCGACGAGCCGGCCATCCGAATGCGCGAAGCTGTCGGTCGAGTCTTCGAACAGCACGCGCCCGCGCGCGACGTTGCCGCTCGCGTCCTTGTCGGAAACCTGCCAGACCGCGTCCCACGCGCCGACGTCCGACCAGCCCGCCACGAGCGGCACGACCACGCCCGCGAGGCGCGCGTCGGCGCCCACGGACTCCATCACCGCGTAGTCGATCGAATCGGAGGGGCACGCGGCGAGCGCCGCGGCGTCGAGATGGACTGCGCCGTCCGCGTCGACGTTCGCCCGCTCGAAGGCCAGCGCGCATTGCTCCGCGATGGCGGGCCGGCAGCGCGCGATGGCCGCGAGCCACACCGAGGCGCGCACCACGAAAATGCCGCTGTTCCACCAGTAATCGCCCGAGGCGACGTAGCGTGCGGCGACTTCGGCATCGGGTTTTTCGACGAAGCGTTCGATGGTGCGCGCACCGCTCGCGCCGAGCGTCGCGCCGGCGCCGATATAGCCGTAGCCCGTCTCCACGCGCTGCGGCGGCACGCCGAGCGTGACGATCGCACCGCGCGCCGCGTAGGTCACGGCGTCTTCGAGCGCGGCGGCAAACGCAGTGCGATCGGCGATCAGATGATCGGCGGGCATGGCGACCAGGATCGGGTCGCTGTCGTTTTCCGGCGAGGTGGCCGTTGCGGAATCCGTCGTTCTCGCCGCGGCCTGCGCCGCCGCGAGCGCGGCCACCGTGAGCGCGGGCGCCGTATTGCGCGCGACCGGCTCGAACACCACGCGCGCCGCCATGCCGCTGCGGCCTAGCCGGTCGGCCGTCATGTGGCGCAGTTCTTCGCTGCTCACCACGAGCGGCGCCGCCTTGCGCACCGTCGCGCCGCCGCGCGCGTAGACACCGTCGAGGCGGCGCACGGTGGCCTCGAGCAGCGACTCGCCGTCGAGCAGGTCGATCAACTGCTTGGGACAATGTTCGCGAGAGAGCGGCCACAGCCGCGTTCCAGAGCCGCCGGCCAGCACCACGGGCTGGACGACGAGCGCGACTTCGGGTTCATTTGCGGCGGCGATCAAGCCGGCCGGCGTGACGACCTGGTTCATGCAGGAGGCTCCCCGTTCGGATGTCTGGTTCCGGATGGACGCCGCGTGCCGGATCGCCCGCGCGCCCCTCGGTATTCGGACTCCATTGGAGCAAAGCGCGGCGGCCGACTCTGTACGCATACCCACACTGACCGCGCGCTATCGCACGGTGGCGTGCGGGCGGCAAGCGCGATGCCTGGCGCATGAATGTGTTGCGCTGGCAGCCGTTGCGCGGACAACACCCGACCGGCCGATCGGTGGAATCACGCGTTACGGGGCGCGTCGTAACGCTCATGTTTCAGGAGCGAACGTTTCTGCGCAGTTCGGCTGCGGTGCAACACAGCTGAATCAAATTCGAACAGTCCCACGTGCGTCATGGCCGCGCGGCCAACGGCCCGCGATACGCGTGTTTCAGCGCGGAGTCATTTTCGAACGGGCCCTCTATAGCGCCGAATAATCCAATGAATTCAGTCACTTGCCACCGCAAAAAAAGCGCGGCCTGGCCTCGCGCGCCGGTGAGGCGTCGTACATATTTGAAACAAAAACGCCGCGTTACGCCGGGCCGCCCGCCCCGTAACGCCCGCAAAACCGCATGCACACGAGGTTTGCGACTCTCTGGCACAGCCCCTGCTTAGTGGGAAGCGCCACACAGCGTGACGCATACAACCGATAGATATCGCGCACGCACACTCGGGACTATGGGGCCGGCACGACGAACCAATAGCCGCTACGGGAAGCGGCATACCAAAAGCGGTTTGGCGGCCGGAATGACAAGACACGGGGCGGTGAGAGCTGCTTCGCACGAGGACCAAATCATGTTGACCCTTCAATCGGACCTGCACGGCAACCACCTGCTCGGCGCGTTGCCGTCGCACGAGTGGCAAGCACTCGCACCGCATCTCGAACTCGTTCATCTGCGCACCGAACAACTGCTCTGCGACTCCGGCCAGCGCATTCATCACGTTTATTTTCCGACCACGGCCATCATCTCGATGCTCTCGACGATGGAAGACGGCAGCTCCGTGGAGATCGCCGCAGTGGGTCGCGAGGGCATGACCGGCGTGCCCGTGCTCACGGGCGGCGAGACCATGCCCAATCGCGTGCAGGTGCAATGCACGGGCTTCGCGTATCGCATGAGCGCACAGAGCCTCAGGCAGCAGTTCGCGCGCTCGGACTTCCTGCGCCGCCTGATGCTGCTCTACATGCACGCGCTGCTCACGCAAGTGGCGCAGACGGCCGCCTGCAATCGCCATCACTCGCTCAGCAAGCAGCTGTGCCGGTGGCTGCTGATCGAGGTGGACCGCGTGGCGTCGAACGACCTCACGGTCACGCAGCAGCTCATCGCCGACATGCTTGGCGTGCGCCGCGAGGGCATCACCGAGGCGGCCGGCAAGCTGCACGACGAAGGCCTGATCCACCACAGCCGCGGCCGCATCCGCGTGCTGGACCGCCAGGGCCTCGAAGCCCGCGCCTGCGAGTGCTACGGCCTCGTGCGCCGCGAGTTCGATCGCCTGCTGCCGCGCCTTCGCGAAGTCGAAACGGTGGAATGAGCCGGCGCCCAGCGGCGGCGCGGGGAATGCGAATGATCAGGATCCCTGATCGATCTTCGCACACGAGGGAAAGGCTCGTTTGATGCTTTCCCTGCGGCATGGGCCCGGCAATCCGCCGTGCACCCGGTCTGACACGAGCGACGGCACGCGCACCGCATGACGGTTTGCGCGCCGTCGCTCGTGAGCGCGATCAGTCCTTGCGGTAGTCGATGCGCTCGACGCCCGCTTCGCCGCCCAGCAGGCAGAGGTCGGCGCCGCGTGCCGCGAACAGACCCACGGTCACGACGCCGGGCCACGCGTTGACGTGCGCTTCGAGCGTGCGCGGGTCGCTGATGCGCAGGCCCTTCACGTCGAGAATCTCGTTGCCGTTGTCGGTGATAAAGGGAGAGCCGTCTTTCTGCACGCGCAGCACCGGCACGCCGCCGAGCGCCGTGACGCGGCGGCCAATGGCCGTGCGCGCCATCGGCACGACCTCGATGGGCAGCGGGAACTGGCCGAGCACCTCCACGCGCTTGCTCGCGTCGGCGATGCACACGAACACCTCCGACACCGAGGCGACGATCTTCTCGCGCGTGAGCGCCCCGCCGCCGCCCTTGATCATCGCGCCCGATGCGTCGATCTCGTCGGCGCCGTCCACGTAGACGGGCAGCGATTCGATTTCGTTGAGATCGAAGATCTTGAAGCCGTGCGCTTCGAGGCGCGCCGTGGTCGCGACCGAGCTCGACACGGCGCCGCGATAGCGGCCCTTGCTCGCGGCCAGCGCGTCGATGAAACAGTTCGCGGTCGAGCCGGTGCCGACGCCAATCACGGCGCCTTCCGGCACGCGCGCGTTGACATAGTCGGCGGCGGCCTGGCCGACCAGTTTCTTGAGTTCGTCTTGAGTCATGATGGGGAACTGCCCGAGGAGAGAAAACGCGGAAAACGCCTAGTTTACCGGAGTTGCGCGCGGCTGCCGCCGCAACCATGCCCGCGATGCACACGATGCGTTACCGGCACGCTTGCGCACGCCCGCGTGGCAGCGCTCAGGGCGCGGTTTCGTTCGTTCCGGGCTGGGTCGGCGCGGTGCGATCGACGTATTTGTCGAGCAGCGCCTGGGCGATCGCGTCGGTTTCGGCGTCGGGCGTGCCCGAGTAGTCGCGCGGCCGGAAGTGCATCTGGAACGCCGCGAAGACGCGCCGGGTGCGCGCGTCGAGCACGCCATCGGTCGCGACGTCGTAGCCATAGCGCGCGAGCTTGGTCTGCAGGCCGAGCACGTCGGCCGGCGCGTCGGGCGCCCGGCCCGCGAGGTCGGCCTTGACGGTCGCATCGTCGGGCCACGCGCCCACGCCCGCCGCGTAGAGCTGCTTCCACGGGAACAACGGGCCGGGATCGATCTTGCGCTGCGGGGCGATATCGCTATGGCCCACCACGCGCGTGGGCGGAATGCCGTAGCGCGTGACGATGTCCTTCGAGAGCGCGATGATCGCCGCCACCTGATCGGGCGGCCAGGGCGCCCACTCAGTCCCTTGCGGGGTCTCGTGCGGCCCCGAATTGACGTTCTCGATGCCGATCGACGCCGCGTTGAGCTCGGTCGTGCCCTGCCACTCGCTCACGCCCGCGTGCCAGGCGCGCAGCGCCTCGGGCACGAGCTGGAGCACGACGGGCTTGCCGTCGCGCAGCGGCGGATGCTCGGGAACGAGGTAATGGGCGCTCACGTTTTCCTGCGTGAGCTCCTCGAGCGAGGTGCGCTCGTCGCCCTCGGTGTAGTGGAGCACGAGGAAGCGGATGCGCGAATCGGCGCTGCGCGCGTGATACTGCGTATCGGCGACGTAGCTGCCGCGGTCGACCATCGTGGCGGGTGCGCAGGCGGCGAGCGCCAGCGCAGCGAGCGAAGCCGCGCCTGGCGTACCGAATGTGCTGAATGCACCGGACGCGCGGGCCGCCTTGCGCAGGAACGTCATGACCCCGGACGCGTCAGCGGGCGGCGGCGGCCGCGCGTTGACGCACGGCCTCGAACAGGCACACGCCCGACGCCACGGAAACGTTCAGGCTCTCGACCGTGCCCGCCATCGGAATCTGCATGACTTCGTCGCAGGTTTCGCGCGTGAGGCGGCGCATGCCCTCGCCTTCGGCGCCCATCACGAGCGCGACGGGACCGTCGAGCTTGGTCTGGTACAGGCTCGCGCCCGCGTCGCCGGCCGTGCCGACTACCCAGACGCCCGCGTCCTTGAGTTCGCGCAGCGCGCGCGCCAGGTTCGTGACGGTGATGTACGGGACCGTGTCGGCCGCGCCGCTCGCCACCTTCGCCGCCGTGGCGTTCAGGCCCACGGCGCGGTCGCGCGGCGCGATCACCGCGTGGGCGCCGGCGGCGTCGGCCACGCGCAGACAGGCGCCGAGATTGTGCGGATCGGTCACGCCGTCGAGCACGAGCAACAGCGGCGAGCCCGAGATGCCGTCGAGCAGCTCGGCCAGGTTCTGCGCGAGCGGCAGATCGTGCACGCGCGCGACCACGCCCTGATGGCGCTCGGTGCGCGCGAGGCCCCACAGACGCGTCTCGTCCGCGGCGATGATGCGCACGCCCGCGTCCTTCGCGGCGTGCAGGAAATCCTGCATGCGGCGATCGCGCCGCGTCGTGTCGTAATAGACATCCTCGACCGTGGACGCGTCGTGCCGCAAGCGTGCGGTCACCGCATGAAACCCGTAAAGAACCTTGAGACGTGACATGACTGGATACAACCCCTGATGAACGGTTCGCGGCGCCTATGGCACGGCGCCTCGCGCCACGAACGAATGTGATTCTGCCGGCCCGCGTGCGGGCGCGACGTGTCTGCTCAACGTGCATGCGCCGCGCGGCATTCGCGGCGCGGCGCACGATCGCTACCAGACACTGTTACAAGCGCTTCTTGCGCGGCGAAGACTTCTTGGGCGCCGACTTCGACGCCGCGCGCTTCTTCGCGGTCTTGGCCGCGCTGCGCGCCGCGCGCGCTTCCTTCACGGCGGCGCTCGGCGCCGGCGCGGCCCGCTTGCGCCGCATGTCGTCGCCACCCTGGCCGCTGCCCGGACCGCCTTGACCACCCTGGCCGCCTTGCTGCATCGACCGCACGCGCGGACCGCCGTCCTGCGCACCGCGCTCCTGCTGCTGGCCTTGCGGGCCGCGATTCATCGCAGGCTTGACCGGCGTATCGCGCACGAGACGGAAATCGATCTTGCGCGCGTCGAGATCGACGCGGCTCACCTGCACGCGCACGCGGTCCGAAAGGCGGTAGCGGATGCCGGTGCGCTCGCCGCGCAGCTCGTTCTTGATCTCGTCGTACTGGAAGTAGTCCGAGCCCAGTTCCGTCACATGGACGAGACCTTCGATGAACAGCGAATCGAGCTGCACGAAAATGCCGAACGACGTCACGCCGCTCACCATCCCGCCGTATTCCTCGCCGAGCTTGTCGCGCATGAAATAGCACTTGAGCCAGGCCTCGACGTCGCGCGAGGCCTCATCGGCGCGGCGCTCGTTGGTCGAGCAATGCAGGCCGAGCTCTTCCCAGATCGCCGTATTCGCGCCGCGTGCGCGCTTGCCGCGCTTCGCCTCGTCCTCGGCCTGCATCGCGCGGGCGCGCGGCGAGAGCGCCGTGTTGAGCTCGACGCCCTCGGGCGCCGCTGGCTGGTACTTCTTGCCCTGCAGGATCGCGTAGATCGCACGGTGCGTGAGCAGGTCGGGATAGCGGCGGATCGGGCTCGTGAAGTGCGCGTAGGCCTCGTACGCGAGACCGAAGTGGCCGATGTTGTCCGGGCTATAGACGGCCTGCTGCATCGAGCGCAGCAGCATCGTCTGCAGCATCTGGGCGTCGGGCCGGTCGCGGATGTGCGCCATGAGCGCCGCGTAGTCGCTCGCGTGAGGCGTCTCGCCGCCGCCGAGCGACAGGCCCATGCCGCGCAAGAAGGTGCGCAGGTTCTCGAGCTTTTCCGCGCCCGGTCCCGCGTGAACGCGATAGAGACCCGGATGCTTGTTGCGCTTCATGAAGTCCGCCGCGCAGACGTTGGCCGAGAGCATGCACTCTTCGATCAGCTTGTGCGCGTCGTTGCGCTGACGCGGCACGATCTGCTCGATCTTGCCCTGCGCGTTGCAGACGATATAGGTCTCGGTCGTGTCGAAGTCGATCGCGCCGCGCTTCTGGCGCGCCGCGAAGAGCGCCTTGTAGACGCCATAGAGATTCTGCAGATGCGGCAGCAGCGCCGCGCGCCGCATCGCCTCCGGCCCCTTGGTGTTCTTGAGCACCGCGGCGACTTCGGTATACGTGAGGCGCGCGGCCGAATGCATCACGCCCGGATAGAACTGATACGCCTTGATCTCGCCGCGCGCGGTGATGACCATATCGCACACGAGCACGCAGCGGTCCACGTGCGGATTGAGCGAGCACAGACCGTTCGAGAGCTTCTCGGGCAGCATCGGAATCACGCGGCGCGGGAAGTACACCGAGGTGCTGCGCTCGATGGCGTCCACGTCCAGACCGCCGCCGGGCAGCACGTAGTGCGAGACGTCCGCGATCGCTACGAGCAGGCGGAAGCCATCGCCGCGCCCAACCTTCATCGGCTCGCAGTAGACGGCATCGTCGAAGTCGCGCGCATCTTCGCCATCGATGGTGACGAGCGGCACGTCGCGCAGATCGACGCGATAGCGGATATCGGTCGGACGCACGGCGTCGGGCAGCTTCGCGGCCTCGTCGAGCGCGGCCTTGCTGAACTCGTGCGGCACGCCGTACTTGCGCACGGCGATCTCGATCTCCATGCCGGGATCGTCGATGTCGCCGAGCACCTCCAGCACGCGGCCGAGCGGCTGCGAGTGGCGGCTCGGGAAATCGGTGAGCTCGACCACCACGACCTGGCCGACCTTGGCCTTCTTCGCGTTCTGCGTGACGAGAATGTCGTGGCCGATACGCTTGTCTTCGGGCGCGACGATGAGCGCGCCGTTTTCGTTCAGCAGGCGCCCGATCACGCTACGGTTCGCGCGGTCGGTGACTTCGACGATGTGCCCTTCGGGACGCCCGCGACGGTCATAGCCGACGATGCGCGCGAGCACGCGGTCATTGTGCATGACCTTCTGCATCTCGCCTTGCGGCAGGAACAGGTCGTCCTGGCCGTCATCGCGCACGAGGAAGCCAAAGCCGTCGCGATGGCCCTGGACGCGGCCCGCCACGAAGTTCGACGGATGCGCAAGCTGATAGTGGCCGCGCGAATCGAGCCGGATCTGAGCGTCGCGCTCCATCGCGGCGAGCCGCCGGAAGAACCCTTCGCGCTCCTGGCGCTTGATCGCCAGCGCCTCGGCGATATCGTTCGCGGTGCAGGGCGATTCGCTGGTCCGCAGCACGCCGAGGATCTCTTCGCGGCTGGGAATCGGATACGGATATTTGCTCAAGGGCTTGTCGATGGTTGTTCTCGTGACTTGGACGTCGGATAGTGCGCGGGCCGGGAAATCATGCCGCGCCCCGGTCTTCGAGTGCTGCAACATGCGGGTGGCACAGGCGGTACGAACCTGACGCGCAACGTTCGGTGAAACTTTGCGTGCTCGCGCCATGCCGCCTCTACTGCTGCGAGGCATTCTAACACCCGCGCCGCACCCGGCCATTCAGCGTGGAGGCTTGCGCGGGCGCCGTGCACGAGGCCCATGCACCGGACGCGGGACCAACGCTCGCGGCGAAACTTTTTATCAAAAGAGTCTTGACAGGCTCTACAGACACGCTAGAATCTCTTTCTCTGCTGCACGACACAATGCAGTAGCAAGTAGTAAGCGACACCTTGCCCAGGTGGCGGAATTGGTAGACGCACCAGGTTCAGGTCCTGGCGGTGGCAACACTGTGGAGGTTCGAGTCCTCTCTTGGGCACCAGGATTCATGAAAAAAGCCGGCTTTATGCCGGCTTTTTTCATTTCCGTGACGAAAATCGCAAGGAACCCGCCGCGCCGATTGTTTCGCCGGTTCCCGCGCACCGGCGCAGATCTTTCGCGATGTGAAGTTTTTTTGAAAACATTTGTTGACAGAGTTCGCGAATGCGCTATAATCGCTGTCTAGCTTGAAGACGTGCCCAGGTGGCGGAATTGGTAGACGCACCAGGTTCAGGTCCTGGCGGTGGCAACACTGTGGAGGTTCGAGTCCTCTCCTGGGCACCACGCTCTTCAAGTAACGGTTTCATCGAAAAGCCCGCAAATTGCGGGCTTTTTTGTTTTCCGGGTGACTGAGGGCTCCTGCTCTCCTGCCTGGTACGGTCCACAAATCAAGGTCCGGGCCAATCCAGCAGTCCGATCTGGAATTCAGCAAGTCGGTTCTCCATCGCCTCGACCGGATCGTCAGAGCGAGAGTCGCCCCGCAGCATATGCATGACCAGCCGATCATGCCGTTCCGGATGAGCCAGAATACGGACGATCTGTTGCTTGCTTTCCGCAGAAGCGATAGACGCTATATCCATGCCGAGCAATCTCGGACCGGCACGCTCGAACGCATAATCGCACGCGGCCAACAACGGCAACTCCTCTCCATACAGCCTGTCGACATTGCCCGCCGTAGCATAGTTTTCCAGCAGATACCGGAAATCCACCGCGTCTTTCGGATTGGACTGTCCGCGGTCCAGCCACGCGATCAATTTCGTCATCACGAGACCCGGTATCGACGCAACCGGGACCTCGCAATGATCTGCGATGTGTACGGTCACGGCACTATCCAGCGCTTCGGCGTAGCCCACTACATTCATCACGATTGCCATGTCCGGAGGCCACGCCACTTGCGCGGGAGAAATCTCGACACCGCCGAACGGAACCAGATCCACCGGAAAACCTTCCCCAACCGCTGGCGAATAGTGCAGCCGATGCGGAATCTTCGCGTCCCGACGGAAGGATGGCTCATCGAGAAGCGCCGCCCTGAGCGCTTCGAATGCCGGCCAGCTCCCGATAGCCATGGCGAAATCAATGTCAGGGCTGGCGCGGTTGAGAGGGAATCCATGAAGGTGGTACATCAGAATATCTCTCGCTGTCGCACCGACAACGAAGTACTGCAGATTCATCAGCCGGGCCACGCGATCCATGATTGTCAACACAGCCTGCTTTCCTTCCGGCAGCGGCGTCTTAAGATATATCGCCGTCATTCGCCCTGCTCCAGTTGATCGAGAATCAACGCTGCCGCCTCCGCGTTGCGCGGCTCCCTCGTACGCTGTAGATCTGCATACACGAGCAAAGGTGGCGCCATCAGCTGCTCCATCCGTGTGTCGTCGAGATGCCAGAAGGCATCGATGATTTCCAGGCTGCCGGCGGGATCGCCACGCAAGCGATGGCGCTTCGCCAGCGCCATCATCACGGACGGCCGCGCCGCAGGTTCGACATAGAGCGTTTGCGAGGCCGGCCGAAGCTGCCCAGTCAGTTTTGCGGCAGCAACTTCCCCGCTCCACCATGCTTGCCCCGCAGGAAGTTCTGCGTGCTGCCACCACGACGGATCGTCTACCACGAACCGTTGCACGTTGAGCTTGGGCAGCAGACGAAGCGAGTAATTGATAGCCCACTCTTCCCTCAAGGCGGCGGGATCGAGCAATCGCCGGTCGGCCGTGCCTGCCAGCAGACCGCGTTCACGCAGGTCGTCGAACACGCTGCCAACCGTACCAAGCGCCACCCCTGCCGACGACACAATTTCCCGGTATGGGCGGTTGATCAGTTCCGGAGCGGACAACAGCACGAAAATCATCCTGAGCGCAGAAGCACTCGCGGAGAAAGCAGGCTTTCCCGATCTCGATGCGAGGCGCCTGAGGTCCGGATTCGCCGGTCTGCCTGTTACGAGCATGTACTGGCCAGACGCATGCACATACAAATTACCTGCAAGGTCGATGAACTGCAGGCCTTGTTCGACACATTCATCCGCTAACGCAAGTGTCAGACAGGGAGTGGCCAGAAGAATCGGGAGATTCGCGGTGGCGTTTTTGGCAACGACGGCCCTCACGTCCTCCCGCGATCTAATCCGACCGCGTGCCACGAGCGTATATGGCTGGCTGGCACCGTTCACCTCCAGCGTGACTTTCACGTCTCTAGCCGCCGCAACACTTCGCCCAGCCGTGCGGAAGTCGACGACACGCAGCGGAAGGTTCAAACGCCCTGAGGCAGCATTGACGAGTTGTCTGACTAGCGCTTCGGTTGGGTGGTCAAAGCTCGGGAGGTCGTGCTGGTTGGCGTCGTTCATAAATTTCGTTTGTTCAGAAAGGATGAACACGGAGATATTATGAACCGAAGGATGACGTCGTTCAATTTTTTCTCTTGTTCATACTTTCTGAACAACAGTCAATACTGAACGAACGCCGATACTTCACACCTCGTTACAAAGCGCATGACCAGCCTGCGCTTCGCAACAGCGCCCCGTTATGTTTGATGGTATACATTGATCCACAGCAGACAACGCCTGACCCGCGCCGTCTGCACGGGACCAAGCCATGAAGCATGGAGACGAAATGGAAATCGTCGTTATCACCGCGATCCTTGCCGTGGGCTTCGGCGCCGCGGCAACGTGGTTGATCGCGACCCGGTTGCCCGCCGAGTGGATCGAGCGCGGCCGGACCGAGGGTCGCTATGCGGGGCTGTCCGTCACCGACGAAACCATGGAGAGCGTCGAAGAACCGGACCCGCGTCGCGTGCATGCTCGCACCGACGCCCGACGAGTGCGCCGCTCGCGCGTGCGCGCGGCGCCAGCGGCGGCGTTCATGCGGACGTTGCGCGCGCACCCAGGCGGCACGGCGCCAGCGTGCGCTGCACGTCGTCCGGATAGCGCGCGACGCCAGAGCAACGCCGCGGTCTAAGCGGCACGCGGCGAAGTCTCCGACTCCACCGCTTTCAACACGCCAAACGCGCGACGCACTTCGGGCTTGCAAGCCGCCCCGAAGCACAACGCACCCGCCCTATTCCCCCGACCCGAGCGGTTCGCGAGCGAACGCCTGAACGGTACGCGCCTCGTGCTCGCCCGACTGGAAAATCCAGCGCCGCCGCATCGGCTGCAAAATCCCCTTCGCGCACAGCCCCGCGATCATCGCGATACAGGCCGCGAAATCGAACACCGTGTTCCAGCCGCCGTGAACCGCCAGCAAGGTCGCAACCGGCACCAGCAGCGCGGCGGTCCCCTTCGCCGTATAGAGCGTGCCGGCATTGCCCGCCGCGTAGCGCGCGCCGAAGGTGTCCGCGCAGGTCGCCGGGAAGTTCGAGAAGATGTCGCCATAGAACAGGAACACGAGCCCCGAAAACAGCATGAAGAGGTACGGGTCGTGGCCGAAATAGCGCAGGCCGAGCAAGGCCAGCCCTTCGCCGAGGAAAGTCATGAACATCGTGTTCTCGCGGCCGATACGATCCGAAATGAAACCGCACAACGGCCGCGTCAAGCCGTTACAGAGGTTGTTGATCGACAGCGTCATCGTGAGGAGCGGCAGCGACACGCTCATGAACGCCACCGGCATCGAGGCGAAACCATACGACTTGGCAATCGGCCCGATCTGCGCGGTCGCGATGATCCCGCCCGTGGCGACGCATACGAACATCGCATACATCACCCAGAACAGCGGCGTGCGTATCATCTGCCGCGTCGTGTAGTCGGTCTTCGTGGCAACCACGCGCTTCACGCCGGCCGCATGCGCGGGCGGCTTCGGGCGCACCATCACCAGCGCGAGCGCCATGATGCACACGCCCTGCAACAGGCCGAAAAAGACGAAGGCCGTCTGATAGCCCGAATGCTGGATCATGCGCGCGATCGGAATGACCGTGAGCGCCGCGCCCGCGCCGAAGCCCGCGGCCGTCATGCCCGCGGCAAGGCCGCGCCGGTCGGGAAACCATTTGAGCGCCGTGCCCACGCAGGTGCCGTACACGCACCCCGCGCCGATGCCCGAGATCACCGCCGCCACGTAAAGCACTGGCAATACTGGCGCCCACGCATCGAGCACCCAGCCGAGCGCCACGCAGCATGCGCCGCCCATCACGACCGGACGCGGCCCGAAGCGGTCCACGAGCCAGCCCTCCACGGGAACGAGCCACGTCTCCGTCACGATGAACAGCGAGAACGCGAGCTGAATCGCGGCCTGTCCCCAGTGGTGCGCCGAATCCATCGGGACTACGAACAATGTCCACGCATATTGCAGATTGGCGACCAGCCCCATGCAGGCAATACCCGCCACGAGCTGCACCCAGCGGTTGTGCCGCCGCGCCGTATAAGCGGCGTCGATGCGATCGGTGTGTGCCACGTTTGTCTCTCTCCGTACGTTGATGCGCCGCCGTACCCGGCGGTCTCTCGCGCGGCCGGTCTTGCCGTGCCGCGCGTCACTGCTATCGTGCCTCATCAGCCGGATGCTACCGGCCCTCTGCCGCCACGCATCAAGCCGTTTCGAGTTGCCTGAGCAGCGCGTCGACGCTGCCCTTCGCATCGCCGAACAGCATTCGTGTGTTCTCCTTATAGAAGAGCGGATTGTCGACGCCCGCATAGCCTGTCGCCATGCTGCGCTTGGAGACCACCACGGTGCGTGCCTTCCACACCTCGAGCACGGGCATGCCCGCGATCGGGCTGCCCGCATCCTCCTGCGCGCCCGGGTTCACGATATCGTTCGCGCCGATCACGAGCACGACATCGGTGCTCGTGAAGTCTTCGTTGATTTCGTCCATTTCGAGCACGATATCGTAGGGCACCTTGGCCTCGGCGAGCAGCACGTTCATATGGCCCGGCAGCCGCCCGGCAACCGGATGGATGCCAAAGCGCACGCGCACACCTTGCGCACGCAGCCGGCGCGTGATCTCGCTGATGGTGCTCTGCGCCTGGGCCACCGCCATGCCGTAGCCAGGCACGATCACGACCTCGGCCGCGTCGCGCAGCAGCGCTCCCACTTCCTCGACCGAGGTCGCCACCACTTCGCCCTGGGGCGCCGCGCTGGCCGTACTGGCCACCGCGCCGAAACCGCCCAGGATCACCGAAACGAAGCTGCGGTTCATCGCGCGGCACATGATGTAGCTGAGGATCGCACCGCTCGAGCCCACGAGCGCGCCGGTCGTCACGAGCAGGTCGTTGTCGAGCATGAAGCCCGTGGCCGCCGCGGCCCACCCCGAATAGCTGTTAAGCATGGACACCACCACGGGCATGTCCGCGCCGCCGATCGCCATCACGAGATGCACGCCCAGCACCGCCGCGATCGCGCACATCGCGCCGAGCGCCGCGAGCGCATACGGGCCGTGAGGCGCGCTCACGAAGACATAGCCGAGCACGATGCAGACCGCGAGCGCCACGGCGTTCATGAGGTGCCGCCCGGGCAGCACGAGCGGCTTGCCGCCCACGGTGCCCTGCAGCTTGAGAAACGCCACGATCGAGCCACTGAACGTCAGGGTGCCGATGAACGCGCCAACATAGATCTCGGTATCGTGGATCCCGCGCTCGACGGCGCCCATCGCGGCGGCCGGCGAGAGAAAGTTCGCGAAGGCGATGAGCGTGGCCGCCAGGCCGACGAAGCTGTGCAGCACGGCCACGAGCTGCGGCATCTGCGTCATCTCCACGCGCCGCGCGAGCACGGCGCCGATGCCGCCGCCCACCAGCGCCGCGCCGAGCGCGACTTCGAGCCCCGCCCCGCCCGTGACGAGCAGCGTGGCGAGCACGGCGATCGCCATGCCGCAGATGCCAAACAGATTGCCGCGCCGCGCGCTCGCCGGATGGCTGAGCCCGCGCAGGCTGAGGATGAAGAGCGTGGCCGAGCCGAGCCACGCCATATTGCCAATTCCGATTCCACCAGGCATGACGCCGTCTCCTCAGGTCCGTTGGAACATCTTCAGCATGCGCTGGGTCACGAGGAACCCGCCCGCAATATTGATCGTCGCGACCACGAGCGCGACGCCCGCGAGCACGTTCACGACCGTGCCCGTATCCGCGCCATCGGGATGCAGCAGCGCGCCGATCACAATGATTCCGCTGATGGCGTTGGTCACGCTCATGAGCGGCGTATGCAACGACGGCGTCACATTCCAGACGACCTGATAGCCGACGAACACGGCCAGCACGAACACCGTGAAATGCGCCACGAACGCGGGCGGCGCAACTGCGCCGAGTGCGAGCAGCAGCACCGCTGCGAGTACCAGCGCGACTAGCGGCCATGCACCGCGGCTATGCGTTGCCGCCGCGTCCGCGGTTGCGCCATCCGGTACAGCCTTCTGCACGGCTTTCGGCGCGGACGGCGCCGCCTGCGCGACCGCGGCAGTCGGCACCGGAGGCGCCGGCCAGCACAGCTTGCCTTGCTCCATGACCGTGGTGCCGCGCTGCACGACATCGTCCATGTCGATCTTTATTTCGCCATCCTTAAGAGGCGTGAGATCGGTCAGCAGATGGCGCAGATTGGTCGCATAGAGCTGGCTCGACTGGTTCGCCATGCGGCTCGGCAGATCGGTATAGCCGATCACCGTCACGCCATGCGCGTGCACGACCTCGCCCGCACGCGTGAGCGCACAGTTGCCGCCCTGCTCGGCGGCCATGTCGACGATCACGCTGCCCGCGCGCATGCACGCGACCATCTGCTCGTCGATCAGGCGCGGCGCGGGCTTGCCCGGAATCAGCGCGGTCGTGACGATGATGTCCACCTCGCTCGCCTGGGCCTTGAAAAGCGCCATCTCCGCTTCGATGAACTTCGCGCTCATCACCTTCGCGTAGCCGCCGCCCCCGCCGCCTTCTTCCTCCACGTCCACGCTCAGGAACTCGGCGCCCATGCTCTCGATCTGCTGCCCGACTTCCGGCCGCGTATCGAACGCGCGCACGATGGCGCCCAGCCCTCGCGCCGCGCCGATGGCCGCGAGACCGGCCACGCCCGCACCGATCACGAGCACTTTCGCGGGCGGCATCTTGCCCGCGGCCGTGATCTGGCCGGTAAAAATACGGCCGAAATGCTGCGCGGCCTCGATCACCGCGCGATAGCCGGCCATGTTCGCCATCGAGCTCAATGCGTCGAGCTTTTGCGCGCGCGAGATGCGCGGCACGCAGTCCATCGCGAGCACCGTCGCGCCACGCGTGGCGAGTACGTCGAGCAGCGCAGCGCTTTGCGCCGGCCAGATGAAGCTGATGAGCGTCGCGCCGGTCTTCAGGCGCTGCGCCTCTTCGAGCGACGGCGGACGCACCTTGAGCACGATGTCGGCGTTGGCCCAGAGCTCGAGCGTGTCTTCGACGATGCACGCGCCTGCCGCACGATACGCGTCGTCGCCATACGAAGCGCACTCGCCCGCGCCAGCTTCGATCTCGACCTCGTAGCCGAGCTTGATCAGTTGTCCGACGCTTTCGGGCGTCGCGGCCACGCGGCGCTCGTTTTCGAACGCTTCGCGGGGCACTGCAAGGGTCATTGCCATGGCGAACCTCCGCGCATGGTTGACGCGCTATCGCGGGCGCGAGGAATCGGCGGGGCGCAAAGGCCCCTGGCGCGCCGATGGCGTGGCCATGTCGTCATGAAACGTCTCCTGCCGGATGTTGGAATATTTTGCGTTGCGCGGCTTGCGCGTCGACCCTGCGCCGCGTGTCGCCTCGCCGTGTGTTTCTGTGACCGCTAGCGCGGCGGGTTGGCCGCTCCGAGATACGTGAGCATGGCGAGCGCCGCCTGGCGGGCGCCCGCTATGGCCGCCGCCTCGCTGGCGAAAACGGTCTCATCGGCCACGCGCTGCTCGGGGAAGACGGCCGCGTCTTCATCGCGCCCACTGTGCTCGCCGTAGCGGCCAGTCTCGTCAGCGCGCGCATGGATCGCGGCAAACGCCGCCCAGCCGCCGTTGTGGATGAATTGACGGGCCGAGAGTTCGACCTCGTAATGTCCGAGTCTTTCTGTGTGCATCGAAGCGCTCCGTGCGGGCCGGGATAGCGGCGTCAAGCGATGTGCAGCCAGCCCGCGGGCCGGCCAGAATAGTCAGGACTGCTATGTCTGTGCCTGAGCTTCGAGCTCGGTAATGCGCTTGCGCAGATTGCGCTCCTCCTGGAAGCGCGCGGTCTCGTCGCGAATCACGGCGACGATGCCCGTCACCTCGCCCTGCTGCCCATGCAGCAACGCGACGGTAAACGCAATGGAAAGCGCGCGCCCATCCTTGTCGACGGCGGGCACGCGCAGCACGTCGTTGCCGTAACGCGTCTGCCCCGTCGCCATGGTCTTGTGATAGCCGTCCCAGTGGCGGCCGCGCAGCCGCTCGGGAATGATCAGATCGAGCGTCTTGCCAAGCGCCTCGTCACGCGTAAAGCCGAACATGCGCGTGGCGGCGGGATTCCAGTATGTGATGTCACCGGCGGCGTCCGAGATGACGATGGCGTCGCCGATAGCGTCGGCAAGCTGGGCGAAATCGATGGCGGTTGGCATGGTGTGAGCAGTGTGGGGAAAGGGTTGGATCGCCGGAGCGCGGCGCGCGCGAAACTCACTCGCGCACCGCGCTCCGTTTGCTCCGCTCGTCGGCGGGAGCGTCCCGCGCCTTTAGACCGCGCGCGTCTCGTGCAGCGCCGCGATCTGCTGCGGCGTATAGCCAAGGTCGGCCAGCACCTCATCCGTATGCTCGCCGAGCAGCGGCGAGCCCGTGATTTCCGGCTTCAGCTCCGAGAACTTGATCGGGCTGCCCACGGTGAGATACGTGCCGCGCTCCTTGTGCGGGACTTCGACGATAGTACCGCTTGCGCGCAGCGACGGGTCATTGGCAATCTCCTTCATGCTCAGCACCGGCGCGCAGGGGATGTCGAATTTACGCAGGATATCGACGGCCTCGAACTTGGTCTTGTCGGCCAGCCACGCCTCGATCGTCGCGAAGATGTCGAAGATATGCGGCTGACGCGCGAGCGCCGTCTTGTAGTCCGGATCGTCGATCCATTCGGGCTTGCCGATCGCGCGGCAGATCGGCTCCCATGCGTGGCCCTGCACCGTGAAGTAGATATACGCGTTCGGATCGCTCTCCCAGCCCTTGCACTTGAGCACCCAGCCCGGCTGGCCGCCGCCGCCCGCGTTGCCGCCGCGCGGGACCACGTCGCTGAAGGTGCCGTGCGGATACTGCGGATATTCCTCCAGATAGCCCACGCGATCGAGACGCTGCTGATCGCGCAGTTTCACGCGGCACAGGTTGATCACGCTGTCCTGCATCGAAACGGCCACCTTCTGGCCCTTGCCCGTCTTGTCGCGGCCGATCAGCGCCGTGAGAATGCCGATGGCGAGATGCATGCCCGTGTTGCTGTCGCCGAGCGCCGCCGCGCTGACCGTGGGCGGGCCGTCCCAGAAGCCCGTGGTCGAAGCCGCGCCGCCCGCGCACTGCGCAACATTTTCGTACACCTTAAGATCGTCGTAGTGATGGCCTTCGCTGAAACCTTTAACCGAGGCCACGATCATCTTCGGATTGAGCTCCTTGATGCGCTCCCACGTGAAGCCCATGCGATCAAGCGCGCCGGGACCGAAGTTCTCGACCATGACGTCCGACTCGCGAATCAGCTTCTCGAGCACCTCCTTGCCTTCGGGCTTCTTGGTATCGAGCGTGAGCGAGCGCTTGTTGCTGTTGAGCATCGTGAAGTACAGCGCGTCCGCTTCGGGAATGTCGCGCAACTGCGAGCGCGTCACGTCGCCAGCGCCGGGCCGTTCCACCTTGATCACGTCCGCGCCGAACCACGCGAGCATTTGCGTGCATGCGGGGCCGGCCTGCACGTGCGTGAAGTCGATGATCTTGATGCCGTCGAGGGGTTTGCTCATTGTCTGCTCCTGATGAATGTATTCTGTGAGACGAACTTATTTCTTCATGGCCGCGCTTTGCGGATTCAGATTCGTGAGACGGCCGCTCTCGGTGCCGGCCGATTCGTCGATCACGGCGTTGATCAGCGTGGGCTGGCCCGACGCGATCGCTTCCAGCAGCGCCGCGGTCAGTTCCTCGGGCGTGCGCGCCTCGCGGCCGATGCCGCCGAACGCCTCGATCATCTTGTCGTAGCGCGCGCCCTTCACGAACACGGTGGGCGCGACGTCGGCGCCCCCGCTCGGGTTCACGTCCGTGCCGCGATACACGCCGTTGTTGTTGAAGACGATCGTGCAGACCGGCAGGTTGTAGCGGCAAATCGTTTCGAGCTCCATGCCCGAAAAACCGAACGCGCTGTCACCCTCGATCGCCACGACCTGGGTGCCGCTCGTGACCGCCGCGCCGATCGCGAAGCCCATGCCGATGCCCATGATTCCCCAGGTGCCCGAGTCGAAGCGCTTGCGCGGCTGATACATGTCGATCACGGCGCGCGCGTAGTCGAGCGTATTGGCGCCTTCGTTCACGACGTTGATGTCGGGACGCGTCTTGAGCACATCGCGAATCGCGCGCAATGCGCTGTGGAAATTCATCGGCGACGGGTTCTTCTCGAGCGTCGCGGCCATCTTCGCGAGATTCTTGCTCTTGCGCTCCGCGACGGCGTCGAGCCATTCGGCGTTGGGCTTCGGGAAGTCCGCACCCATGCCGGCGACGAGCGACTCGACGCACGAACCAATGTCGCCGATCACGGGCGCTTCGATCGCCACGTTGCTGTCGATCTCGGTGGGCGCGATGTCGATCTGCACGAAGCGCTTGGGCGCCGGCGCTCCCCACGTCTTGCCCTTGCCGTGCGAGAGCAGCCAGTTCAGGCGCGCGCCGATCAGCACGACAGCATCCGATTCCGCGAGCACGAACGAGCGCGCCGCCGAGGCCGATTGCTCATGCGTGTCCGGTAGCAGCCCCTTGGCCATCGACATCGGCAGATACGGAATGCCGCTCTTCTCGACCAGCTCGCGGATCTGCGCGTCGGCCTGGGCATAGGCCGCGCCCTTGCCGAGCAGGATCAGCGGGCGCTTTGCAGTCCTGATGACATCGAGCGCGCGCTTGACCGCGTCGGGCGCGGGCAACTGGCGCGGCGCCGCATCCACGACCTTCACGAGCGATTGCTCGCCCTTCACGGCGTCGATGGTCTGCGCGAGCAGCTTGGCCGGCAGGTCCAGATAGACGCCGCCCGGACGCCCCGAGACCGCCGCGCGGATCGCCCGCGCGATGCCGATGCCGATGTCCTCGGCGTGAAGCACGCGGTACGCGGCCTTGGCATACGGCTTGGCCGCATTGAGCTGGTCCATTTCCTCGTAGTCGCCCTGCTGCAGGTCGACGATCTCGCGCTCGCTCGAACCGCTGATGAGGATCATCGGGAAGCAGTTCGTGGTGGCATTCGCGAGCGCCGTGAGGCCGTTGAGAAAACCGGGTGCCGAAACCGTGAGGCAAATGCCGGGCTTCTTCGTCATGTAGCCCGCCACGGCCGCCGCATTGCCCGCGTTCTGCTCGTGCCTGAAGCCGATGAAACGCATCCCTTCGGCCTGGGCGAGACGCGCGAGGTCCGTGATCGGAATACCGACGAGACCGTAGATCGTGTCGATGTCGTTAAGCTTCAGCGCGTCGATGACGAGGTGAAAACCGTCGGTCGTCGCTTGTGCTTCCTGCGCAGGGCTCTCCTGCGCGTCGTTGATTCCTGCTTCTGCCATGACGTCTCCTCTTTGGCGGGGCGTTGGGTTACTCGTGATATACAATATTCCACACACAATATTAGTCAAGCGGTTTTTTCAGTCGCGGCCTGCTTGCTGCGATGCAATACGACGCGAAGCGCTTGTGCGAGCGGACGTCCACGCCGTCGCCTTGATGCGGCACACAAGACGAGCGGCAACACAGCATCGGTCTGGCTTGTGGCGAAGCGTCCATTTATTACGGAGTCCAAACCTATTGGTTAGCGTGATATCGCTGATAACAGTGCGGGACGCACGAACTCACACCGCGGCTGCGGCGTTTAATTCAGGCTCGTGAATTCCGGATGAACGGCGGGTGCGTCAGTCGAGAAAATCGCAGTTCGCCTCGACGAACAGGGCAAGATCGATCGAATGCTGGCGCACGAGCCGCTCCACTCTTTCGGTGTCGCGCGCCTCGAGCGCCTCGATGATCCGCATGTGGTCCACGATCGATCGCGATGCGCGATCGCTTTGCGCGATCGTCATGCGCCGGATCGCGCGCACGTGCATGAAGATGTTCTTGATGGTCTCCACGATGATCGGAGATTTGGACAGTTCCACCAGCGCCTGATGAAATGTGATGTTCGCTTCCGAGTATTCCTCGATGTGCTCGGCGGGCGCGCCATCGCCGAAATCGGCGAACATGTGGCGCAGCCGCGCGATGTCCTCGTCCGACGCGCGCTGCGTGGCGAGCCTCGCCGCAATGCTTTCGAGCGCGGCCCACATATAGATCATCTCGACGATTTCCTTGCGGGTCTTGCGCAGAATATAAACGCCGCGCCGCGGCACGGTACGCAGGAATCCTTCCTGTTCCAGCAGCGTCATGGCTTCGCGCACCGGGGTGCGGCTCACGCCGAGCTTTTCGGTCAGCTCTTTCTCATCGAGACGGATCTCGTCGCGGGAGCGGTAGATATCGGTTTCTGCAATCGCCTGCTTGAGCTTCGCATACGCCTGATCGCGCAGCGAGACCGTGGCGTGGATGGGTTCGAGCGTCAAGCTCAGCGGGGACACCCCCGCTACGTCCTGGGTTTCGGCAGACATCGGTGGTTTGTCTCCAACGTTGTGTGTAGCCGTTGCTGCAAGCAAATTCCATATGTGCAATACAATATATCAGAAGCCAGAACGCAACCAAGCGGGTTTACGCGTAGCGGCGCCCCCATCATAACGGGCGCCGCACATTCATACACGATGCTTTATATAAATCGAAAAAAACTTTAACTATCGTTTATTTATCGACGCTTCTACGATGGGCTCATGTCATCTGAACTCGAACGGAGACTGCCATGAGCCACTCTTCAGCCGGCCTCAAAGCCACGGAGCACGATCAGCACTTGCACGCCCAATTGTGCGCGTTCAATTCCGCGTTCGCCGAACTCGGACTGCGCTTTCGCTGGGATGCCCCGACGCTTTACGCGCTCGCGCCGATCGACGGCGAAGCCGCCCGCCTCGCCTCCTATATAGAGCGGCATCATGCGCATCTGCTGAAGGCGTACAGCATCGACTTTCTCTGCGAGGCGATTCTCGGGCGCAAGAACGCCCAGGCGCCCGGCGAATGGTCGCCGGGTCACGTCGCGCCGCAAACGGGATCGAAGGCGGCGCCCGTCGAGGCGCCGCATGGGGGATGGGACTGGGGCGAGCCAAACCTGCCCGCGCTGGCAGGCGCCTGAGGCTCGCGAGGAAGGGAGCGGCGCGCGTCGAGATTCAGCGCGCCCTGAGCTTCAGCGCGCGTCGCCCTCCTCTTCCTGCAGCTTGCGCCAAAGGATCTTGCCGCTACCCGACTTCGGCAGCATCTCGACGAACTGCACGATGCGCGGAGCCTTGTAAGCAGCCATATTCTCGTGCGCCCACGCAACGATCGCGTCTTCGTTCACGCTGCCCACCTGCTTCGGATCGAGCACCACGACGGCCTTCACGGTCTCGCCGCGCTTCGCGTCCTGGGCGCCGATGATGCAGACCTCCTTGATGGCCGGATGCCGGTACATGAGCGCCTCGACTTCGGCCGGCCACACCTTGTAGCCCGACGCGTTGATCATGCGCTTCAGGCGATCGGTCATGAAGTAATAGCCGTCGGCGTCGCGCCGCACGAGGTCGCCGGTGCGCAAAAAGCGCTTGCCGTCGCGCTCGATGAAGGCCTCGCTCGTCGCCTTGGGGTTGCCCCAGTAGCCCTGCATCACCTGCGGCGCGCTCATGATGAGCTCGCCCGTCTCGCCCTCGGACACCTCTTCGAGCGTGATCGGATCGACGATGCGCGCATCGACGTCGAAGACCGGAATGCCGAGGCACTGCGCTTTCGGGTGCCGCGGCGGATTGATGTGCGTGGCGGCCATCGTCTCGGACATGCCGTAGCCCTCCACGAACTCGAGGCCCGTGAGATCGCGCAGCTTCTTGACGACGGCGTCGGGCATGGTCGCGCCGCCGCCGCGCATCCAGGCAAGGCTCGACAGATCGTATTCGCCGATGCGCGGATTCGAAATGAAGTCGACCACCATCGTCGAGATCGCCTGCCAGCCGCTGATGCGGTAATGCTCGATCGCACGCGCCGCCGCGTCGCGGTCCCAGCGCGGCAGGATCACGATCGTGGAGCCGTTGTAGAGCGGGCTGTTCATGCCGCCCTGCATGCCGGTCACGTGAAAGAGCGGCAGCACGGAAAGTTGTACGGCATCCTGATTACTCCCGAACCAGTTGCAGCCGCCCACGGCCGTGCACATCACGCTGCGATGCGTATGCATGCAGCCCTTGGGCTTGCCCGTCGTGCCCGACGTGTAAGGCATCACGCACAGGTCGTCGGGCCCCGCGGTCAATGCGCCGGGCGTGCAGCCCGCCGCGAGCACGTCGGCCCAGTGGGTGACGCCCGGACCTTCCACGTGGCGCGGCGCGCTCACGAACTCGGGCGGCGGCGAGAAGGGTTCGTTCTTCAAATAATCGCTGTACGTCGCGACGAGCAGATGCCGCAGCCCCGGCCCCGCCCCCTCGCCCACCAGCGGCGCCATGCGCGCATAGAGATCCTGAGCAACGAACGCCGTGGTCGCGCCACTGTCTTCCACATAGTGTTCGAGTTCGTCGGTGAGGTTCATCGGGTTCACGGGCACGACCACGGCATTCGCGCGCAGGATGCCGTAATACGCGATCACCCATTGCGGGCTGTTCTGCATATAGAGCAGCACACGGTCGCCGGCCTTCACGCCGCACTGCGTCTGCAGATAGCCCGCCACGCGCTCGGCCTCGTCCTTGAACTGCGCGAAAGTAATGGGCGTGTCGTAGAAGACGATGAAAGGCTTGTCCGGGAAACGCGCGGCCGAGACCTCGGCGTTATAGAACAGGTTCGTGGCGGGAATGCTCAGGTGCGGGGAGAGCTGTGCGGGCCAGTACGGCGAGCGGGTACGCGGTGCGGCAGTGGCGGACGTGGGCATGGCAGGGTTTCGTCTCGTGAGAGGCGCGCCGCTCCATGCAGCGCGCAGTGCTTGCAATCCAGACAATCGGTCTCATGGCGCACGCTATGCGCCGCGAGACCGTCCGTTGATCTGCTTCGGACTCCGATTCAAACGACGCTCGCGCCGCCATCGACCGCCAGATACTGGCCGGTAATATGACGCGACGCGGCGCTCGCGAGAAACACGACGGCGCCCTTGAGATCGCTTTCGTCGCCCAGACGCTGCAGCGGCGTGCGCTCGATCACCTCCTGACCGACCTTGTCGAGCAGCCCCGCCGACATCTTCGAAGGAAAGAAGCCGGGGCAGATCGCGTTCACATTGATGCCGTACTTGCCCCATTCGGCGGCGAGCGCGCGCGTGAAGTTGATGGCCGCGGCCTTCGACGTGTTGTAGGCGATGGCCTGCATGGGGCCCAGCGCCCCCTTGAGGCCCGCGATCGAGGCGATGTTGACGATCTTGCCGCGCTGCGCGGGAATCATGCTGCGCTTGCCCACTTCGCGCGCGAGGAAGAACGGCGCGTTGACGTTGAGGTTCATGACCTTGTGCCACGCCTCGTCGGGATAATCCTCGGCGGGCGCGCCCCACGTGGCCCCCGCATTGTTCACGAGAATATCGATCCGACCGTACGCCGCCAGCGATTCGTCGACGAGCGGCTTGACGGCCTCGGCACGCTGCAGGTCGCTCACGATCGTCATGGCCTCGATACCGCGCGAGCGCAGATGCTGCTGCGCCTCCTCGAGCTCGTCGGCCTTGCGCGCCGTGATGACGACGCGGCAGCCCATTTCCCCGAGCGCCTCGGCCATCTGCAACCCGAGCCCGCGCGAGCCACCCGTGACGAGTGCCACCTGCCCGCCCAGTTCGAACAATTCCCTGACCTGCATGCTTGCGTCTCCTTGATGTCTGCCGGCCGGCGTCCGCTGCGCAGCGACGCCCGCCGATTGCGCCAGAACGCCGGGCGGCGCTGGCTCTGATCGCCCTGCTGGACCGCGTGAATTCCATAGCGGAATCCGCGAGGATTCAAACCGATTCTAGTGACGCGCCTCCATCACGGGAATCAGGAAAAGCACGGTCGTTCATTATCTTCGAAACTGTGCGTGCCTGCAGCAATATGGACACGCTGGATGGGGCGCGATCGTCCGCGGAAATTTTAAGAAGCCTCCGATATCGACCGGTCATGCGCGGGAATAGGATTTATCTGACAAGTCCCTAACGCCCTTCCGATGCCCCTCGATCCCGAACAGCAGCTTCTCGAAGCATTCGCCGCGCATACCCGCAGCCCTTTCGCCCCCGCGCACCTGATCCAGATTTGCGAAGCGCTCGTCCGCGTGTTCCGCGACGAGCACATGCTGCCGTGGGCCGAAAAAGGCCTGACGCTCGATCCGCGCAACCGGAGCTTCGTTCACGCACGCGCTCGCGCGCTCCGCCTGCTAGGCCGGCACGAGCAAGCGGCTCAGACCTGGCTCGATTTCGCGTCGCTCGACTGGTCGCCGCTTTTCTATCAGGCGCGGCTCGGCCGCGACCTCTACCTGAGCGGCGACACGGCGCGCGCCATCGAAATACTGGAACGCGCCGTGCAAAGCGCGGCAGCGGACGACGATCCCAACAAGCTGCGGGCGCACAAATGGCTGTCCGAGGCGCTGCTCAGCACGGGCGACGCGCGCGGATTCGCACACTGGGTCAAGCGCAATGTCCGCGACTCCGGAAGCGCCCGTTACAGCGCGGTGCCGATGTGGGACGGGCAGCGCGACCTGCGCGGCGAGCGCGTGCTGGTCACGCACCAGATGGGCTACGGCGACCAGTTCATGCTGTTCGGCAGCATCCGCCACTGGCGCGCCGCCGGCGCGCAGGTCATGGTCACCTGCGACGCGGTGATCCACAGTGTCATTGAAGCATCGCTGCCCGATTGCAGCGTCGTCGCGGCGGCGCGCCCGTTGCGGCAGTACTCGCCGATCGACGCCGGGACGCTGCCGGCCATCGAGGCCTTCGCGCCGACGATGCAGGCCACGCTGCTGCATCTGCCGATGCTCGCCGCACACGACGAGCCGCGCCCCAGCCCGTATTTCGAGCCCTACCTTCGTGCGCCCGAGGCGCAGCGCGAGCGCGCCGCAACGTGGGCGCATACCTTGCGCGCGCAGTACGCCGGCAAGTTGCTGATCGGCGTGTTCTGGGATTGCGCGCAACGCCATCCGCACGATACGCCGAGCAAGGAACGCAACTGGGCCGCGCTGCGCAGCTTGCCGCTCGAGGCACTCGAGCGCCTGACCCAGCACCCGCAGCTCGCTAGCCGCGTTCACTTCGTGAGCCTCCATCACCCCGTTGCCGAAATGCTGTGCGGCTCTCCACGCGGGAATGTTGCCTACTACGCGCCGGGCATCACGACATTTGCAGACACGGAGGCCTGCATCGAGCAACTGGACGCCGTGATCAGCGTCGACTCGGGCGTTGCCAATCTCGCCGTCATGAGCGGCAAACCCACCGCCGTGCTGCTCAATGCGGCCGGCGAATGGCGCTGGGGCAGGACCGGCACGCATTCGCCCTGGATGCGCGACGCCCATGTGCTGCGCCAGCCCACCATGGGCGACTGGGACGGCGTCGTCTCGCGCGCCGCCGAATGGCTGCTGCAGCGCTGAGCTGCCGTCTCCCCCTCCTTTTTCCCTTTCCCACCTGAAGCGGCGCCGCAAAATCTTGCGGCGCCCCGCGTGCTTCGATGCAATCAGGATTGCAAACGATCGTCCTCGACATTGCACGCGCCTGGCCCATTGCGCCGCCGATTTTGAACTGAGCCCATGCCTGCGTGCACCATTCACACGGCATTCAATTTCCACTTCATTATATTTACATTTTAATTACTATTAAAACAAATAGCTTCCAGTCTATAAGGCCCGATCAAGCCATTCTCCAGGGATTAGTCCGGGTTGCGCCGCACATTCATGCAAATGTTTAATGCCGGGCGTACACTCGTACGACGCTCGCCACGCGGGGCGGAGCAAGCCACAGGTGCAAAGCCGGGAGACAGGCATTGCGCATGTCTATGAGGAGAACAATGAAATGAGCTGGACGCGAGAACAGAAAAACGTCACGATCGCAGCGTATTTGGGGTGGACGCTCGACGCCTTCGATTTCTTTCTAATGGTTTTCGTTCTGAAAGATATCGCCACTGAATTCAACACCCAGATTCCCGCCGTCGCCTTTGCCATTACGCTCACGCTGGCCATGCGCCCGCTAGGCGCGCTGATCTTCGGCCGGCTCGCCGACAAATACGGCCGCCGTCCCACGCTGATGGTCAACATCGCGTGCTATTCGCTGCTCGAGCTGCTCACCGGCTTCTCGCCCAATCTCACCACTTTCATCGTCCTGCGCGCGCTGTTTGGCGTGGCGATGGGCGGCGAATGGGGCGTGGGCTCCGCGCTCACGATGGAGACCATTCCGCCGAAAGCGCGCGGTATCGTCTCGGGCCTTCTGCAGGCCGGTTATCCGAGCGGCTATCTGCTCGCCTCGATCGTGTTCGGCGTGCTCTACCAGTCCATCGGCTGGCGCGGCATGTTCTTCGTCGGCGTGCTGCCCGCGCTGCTCGTGCTCTATGTGCGCGCTCACGTGCCCGAGTCGCCGGCCTGGAAAGAGATGGAAAAGCGCGTGCGCCCGACCCTGCTCTCCACGCTCAAGCACAATCTCAGCCTCTCGCTCTACGCGATCGTGCTGATGACAGCGTTCAACTTCTTCTCGCACGGCACCCAGGATCTCTATCCGACTTTCCTGCGCGAACAGCATCACTTCGATCCGCATACGGTTTCGCTCATCACCATCACGCTCAATATCGGCGCGATCGTGGGCGGCCTCTTTTTCGGCTCGGTTTCCGAGAAGATTGGCCGCCGCAAGGCCATCTTCATCGCGGCGCTGATCGCGTTGCCGGTGCTGCCGCTCTGGGCGTTCTCGTCGGGCCCGGTGCTGCTCGCGCTCGGCGCGTTCCTCATGCAGATTTCCGTGCAGGGCGCCTGGGGTGTGATCCCCGTGCACCTCAACGAGATCTCGCCTGACGAAGTGCGCGCGACCTTCCCGGGTCTCGTCTACCAGCTCGGCAATCTGCTGGCTTCCGTGAACGCCACGCTGCAGGCCTCGCTCGCGCAAACGCATGGTCAGAACTACGGGATGGCGATGGCGATCGTCGCGGGCACCGTGGCGGTCGTGATCGCCGTATTGATTCCGTTCAGCCGCGAGCGGCGCGGCATCGACATGACACAGACCGCAAAACACGTGACCAGTTGATGCGGCGTATCGCTTGAGCGACTGGCGGGCATTCGGGGCGCGCCGCTGCATCCCCGAAGCCAGCCGCTCAGGACCACACGACAAGGCCGTGCCGGGCTGCCGCCCGCACGGCCTTCTTGTTTGGTCACGCTGCAAAGTCGGGAGACGGTGGCTTGGGAGAGACGCTGCGGGGAAACTCTGTCTGCCCTTCTTTCCCGGCACGGTGCATCATGTATGCGTCGTGTAAGTCACGCACGCGGCACACGCCGGCCGTGCTGGGCGATACCGCGAGGACCCACGCTACGCCCGGAGAACGAGAATGAGCGATACGCCACAACCACCGCGGCACGAAACGACCGAAGCCCCTGCGCAAGCCGCCATGCCACCACCAGCCCAACCGGTTGCCGAAGCGGCGGCCCCGGATACGGACGGCGTCTGGTACGCCTCGTATCCGCCGGGCGTCCCGCACGAAGTCGACGTGACGCAGTACGCCTCGCTCGCCCAGTTCTTCGACGACTGCACCGCACGCTTTCGCGAGCGCGTGGCCTACGTGAGCGCCGGCTCGCCGATGACCTTCGGCGCGCTCGCGCGCAAGGCCACCGCATTCGGCTCATGGCTGCAGGGCGCGGGCGTGCAGCCCGGCGAGCGCGTCGCGATCATGCTGCCCAACACGCTCCAGTATCCGGTCGCGCTATTCGGCGCGCTCAAGGCCGGCGCCGTCGTCGTGAACGTCAATCCGCTCTATACGGTGCGCGAGCTCGCGCATCAGCTCAAAGACAGCGGCGCGCAAACCATCGTCGTGTTCGAGAGCTTCGCAAAGACGCTCGAAAACGCCTTGCCCGGCACGCGCATCGAGCGCGTCGTCCTCACGCAGCTCGGCGACCTGCTAGGCGATGGCCTCAACCTCAAGGGCCGCTTCATCAACTTCATGCTGCGCCACGTGAAGAAACTCGTGCCCGCCTACCGGCTGCCGCCCAGCGTGCGCACGGTGCGTTTGCTCGACGCGTTATCGCAAGGCGAGCGCGCGCCGCGCGCGCCGGTCGCCACCACGCTCGACGATCTCGCCTTCCTGCAATACACGGGCGGCACCACGGGCGTGGCCAAAGGCGCGATGCTCACGCACGGCACGATCCTCGCGAACCTGCTGCAGTCGAAAGCGTGGCTCGCGGGGCAACTCGTAAGCGGGGCCGAGAGCATCCTCACGCCGCTGCCGCTTTATCACATCTATTCGCTCGCCGTGAACGCGCTGATCTTCATGGCGCTCGGCGGGCGCAACATCCTGATCGCGAATCCGCGCGACATGAAGCGCGTGATGAAGATCCTGCGTCACGAAACGTTCAGCTGCATCAGCGCGGTCAATACGCTCTACAACGCGTTTCTCGATAACGAGGAATTTCGCCAGCGAGATTTCTCGGGACTCAAGCTCGCGATGTCGGGCGGCATGGCCACGCACAAGGCCATCGCCGAGCGCTTCAAGGCCGTGACCGGCAAGCCGATCGTCGAGGGCTACGGTCTCACGGAGTGCTCGCCCATCGTGACCCTGAATCCCGTCGACATCGAGCATCTTCAGGACTTCGAAGGGTCGATCGGCCTGCCCGCGCCCTCGACCCAGGTGCGCTTTCGCCGCGACGACGGCACGTGGGCGAACCTCGGCGAGCCGGGCGAGCTGTGCGTAAAAGGCCCGCAAGTCATGAAGGGCTACTGGATGCGGCCCGACGAAACGGCGCGCGCCTTCGTCAACGGCGGGTGGCTCGCGACCGGCGACATCGGCATCATGGACGCGCGCGGCTATATCCGCCTCATCGACCGCAAAAAGGACATGATCCTGGTCTCGGGCTTCAACGTGTACCCGAACGAAATCGAGGACGTGATCGCGCAGCATCCGGGCGTGCGCGACGTGGCGGCGATCGGCGTGCCGGACCCCGTGCAGGGCGAGCGCGTGAAGGTGTTCGTCGTGCGCCGCGACCCTGCGCTCACCGAGGACGCGCTGATCCAGTTCTGCCGCCAGCAACTCACGGGCTACAAGGTGCCGCGCCTCGTGGAGTTTCGCGAGACGCTGCCGCAAAGCAATATCGGCAAGATCCTGCGGCGCGAGCTGCGCGACCAGGAGATCGCGAAGATGAGCAAGGCGAGCGCGGCCTAAATCTGTGGCGCGGCGAGCACGAGACACCGGTGCCTCGCCGCGAGACGCTCCAGTACGAAGCGGTCGGAGGCGCGTAAGGCACAAAGCGCAGCGACGGGCGCTTCGGTTCGGCAATCAGTACGGACGGCAAAACGGTTCGAAAGCTGTGCGTGCCACAGCATGCCGATGTCGTCTCCGAATTTTTCCCCGACGGCGAACGCCGGTATGTCCATGCGCGCCGCCGCGCGCGCCAGCGCGCGCCCCTCTGCAAGCGCAGGATCGTAGACGGCCATGCGTGCCGCAGACTTCGGCATGGCGTCTTTCAGCACGCCGAGCGAGCGTGAATGCCGCGCGGCATATGCAGCGCATGCCGCCGTCGCAAGCGCTCCACCCGCCGCTTGAAGAAAGGTCCGCCGGTTCATCGCCTCATCCTCGTGCCTGTCTCACGCATACGTGTATGCGCACGCATCACGTATAGCCGCGCATGCCACGCCACGCCGCCGGCCATACGCCCTGCTTGCCAGGAGCCAGCACGCCCTGCGGATCGAGCGCGTCCTTCACCGTCTGCGCGAGCCGCAGCAGCGCGCCGTCATTGAAGTCGTACTGCGCCGCCGCGTAATCCATGTAGAGCAGATGCGAGCGATACACGCCATAGCCCGCCGCGCGCGCATCGCTCATCAACGCGCGCAGCAGATCGCCCGCGCGGGCCGCATCCTCGCGCCGCTCGCGCGCGAAGATCGCCGCGAACACATGATGCAGATGGCGCCCCGCCGCCGTGAAGCCGCCGTAGTAATCGAAGCCGTATTCGGCCGCGCGCGCCTTCACGAGCGCGTACTGACGCAGCGCGTCGCGGCCGTCGGCGGGACACAGCGGCGAGAAGTCCACGTGCGCGCCTTCGCCACCGCGCCAGTCGAGCATGCGAAACGCGCTCATCGACGGAATGCCGGCCATGTTGCGGTCGCCGCCGCCCTGCGGTTCCTCGCTGCCCACATAGCGCTTCGAAAACGCGCGCGCGTGCGGCACCTGGGCGAACGCGCGCTCGACGATGCGGCGCTGCAGCTCGATCACATCGGGCTCGCCATAGAGCGCGTAGTGCAGATTCCAGCGGCCGATATCGAGCTCGCGCTGCATGGCCGCGACAGCGGCCTCGGGCATCGGCCCCTCGCCCTCGTACCAGCGCGAACGCGGCGTGATGCTGGCCGCGCGGCGGATCGCGCCTTCGATGACCGCGTGCTGCGCGATCGTGCCCGAGAGCTGCAAACCGCGCAGCGTATCGACGATCGCGCCCAGATCGTCCTCGCGCGCGAACTGGATTTCGCCGATCACGTAAGCGGGCGGCGCGGGCATCAGCCAGAGCCCCATCTTCGTGACGATGCCGTAGTTCGATTGCGTGAAGAGCGCGTCGAACGACGGCCCGTAGCCCGGCTTGTAGAGTTGCCACGCGGTGCCCGTGCCGATCGCGCCCATGCCGGTGCGCACGACGTCGCCATTGGCGAGCACGATCTCCATCCCGCATTGCGCCGCCGCGTGATCGCCGTAAGCCGTGTAGCCGAAGCCGCGCTCGAGCGTATTGCCGATCACGCTGCCCCAACCCGCCGCGGGCGGGTCCACCCATAGCTTCAGGCCGCGTTCGCGCAGATGCGCGTGGAGATCGAAATAGCTGACGCCGGGCTCGACGAGCGCCCAGGCGAGCCGCTCGTCCACGTCGAGCACGCGGTTCAGGCGCTGCAGGTCGAGCACCACCGAGCCCGCGAGGCGCGGAGCCGCGCCACCATAGGCGAAGTTGCGGCCCGTGGAGACGGTCCAGAGCGGCACGCGCGCCGCGTTGGCCACGCGCAGAATCGCACGGATCTCATCGACGTTGGCGGGCAGGAGCGCCGCCGAGGGCGCAAAGGCGTGCGCATCGTCGACGGGCGCGAACGGATCGAAATATGGCGCGAGCGCGGCGCCGCCACGACAAACGTTAGGAATACCGACAATCGATTCGAATGCGGCGAGCGCACGCGCGAAGCGCGCCGCGCTCATGCCGGACGGCAATACGCGAGCCGTATCCGCTCTTTCCGGTTCCATCGCGCGCCTGTCACCATTGCGCCGAGGTGCCGCCGAGCGCGCCGCACACCTCATAGGCGATCGTGCGCAGGCGGGCCTCCGTGGCCGGCCCGGAAAGCGCGTAGCCCATGCCGTCGGTGCTCCAGTAGAACGTGCGTCGGCTGCCGTCGCTCAGCAAATGCACCGCATCGCGGGCGCGGCCCGACGCGCTCACGTAGAGCGTGAGCCGTGCGCCGGCGTCGTTCTGGTACATGAACTGCGCCGCCGGACCCGCCGCGCCCGGCAACAGGCGCCCGCCCACGAGGGCATAGCCATATTCACCGAGCGGCGGAATGGCGAGCGGCTTGCCAAGCCGCTTCGAGAGCCACGCGACGAGATGAGCCTCGTCCGCGGCGCCCACTTCCACGGGATGACGCACTTCGGGCGAGTACACGGCGTAGGCGACGTCGGCGCGCCGCGCGAAGCCCTCCCCGTCGCGCGCCAGAAACGCGAAATCGCGGCCCGTGCCCGTGGCGCCGCGCGAGGCCCACGCACCGTCGGGAAGCCATTGCGGCATCAGCGTGCCCGCCGCCACCGCGAAGCCCGCGCCCACGACGGCCCACGACGCCGCGAGGCCCGCGCGTCGCCACCACGGGTCGCGCCGTCTGAGCACGACGTAAGCGGGCGTCGCGGCCTCGTCGCCGGCGCGGCAGAGCGTTTGCAAAGCGGCCTTCTGCGCGCGCCAGGCGGCGACGCGCTGCGCGGCGCCCGCGTCGGCCGTCAGCCGCGCCTGCAGCGCCGCGCGTTCGTGCGCGGGCAATTCGTCGTCGACGTAGGCGCCTAGCGTGGCGAAGTCGGCGGCAGCATCGGCGTCGGAGTCGGCGTCGGGAATGGCCCGCGGAGCCGAAGATGCCGGGGTGGCCGAATTGGCCGAAGGCGGCGTCGGGCCGGGCGCCGCCCCGCCATCGGGCGAAGCCGCCGGTGCGGGATGTGCGCCCGCGCGCTGGCGTTCGAGTTCGTCGTCGTTCATCGCGTCGTCCCCACCACCCTGAGCGGCGCGGCATGCCGCGCCGGATCCTGCGCCGGCCCTCTGTCGAGCAGCACGCGCAGATGCTCGCGCGCGCGCGAAAGACGCGACATCACCGTGCCCGCCGGCACGCCGAGCACCGTGGACGCCTCCTGATAACTGAGTTCCTCCACGCACACCAGCAGCAGCACTTCGCGCTGCGCCGCGGGCAGCAGATAAAGCGCGCGCTGCAGATCGCGCAGCACGAGGCCGTCGACCTCGCCATGCGGCGCTTCGAGCGTGCGCCAGGGCGCGCTTTCGTCGTCCACCGCAATCTCGCGCCGGCCGCGCAGCTGGTCGATGTAGATGTGGCGCAGGATCGTCAGCAGCCACGCGCGCAGATTGCTGTCGGGCCGGAACGACGAGGCACGCGCGAGCGCGCGCTCGGCGGCGTCCTGCACGAGATCGTCGGCCCAGGCGGCGTCGCCCGTGAGCGCACGCGCGTAGCGGCGCATGGGCGCGAGCTGCGCGACCACCTGCGCTTCGAACTCCGCGGACGGACGGCGCAGCATGGCGCGCGGCTCCCGGGTCGTTCAGGGGCTATTTAGTGGCGCAATCAGTAGCCGCCGCCCGACGAACTGTCCGAGCTACCCGACGAACCACCCGACGAACTGCCGCTGCCCGAATTCATGTCGCTGCATGCGGTCACCGAACCGGAGACCGCGGCCATCGTCAGACAAACAAGACAGGCAAGAACAATGCGATACCGCTTCATGGTCGTCTCCCGTTTGAGGACTGCCGGCGCATTGCGAACATGGCGCGCGGCTCATTGCGAACCGCGGGCGTCGACATGTTGATAAACGCGGCGCGCCGATGCCTTATTCCTCGCGCAAGCCAATCGGGCGATGTTTATTTGCGGGGCGGGCCTTGGGGCCGGGAAGCGACGAACAGCGCGCAGCTTGAAGACGAATGGGCGACGGCCACGCGCACGTGCGTCGCCGCACGGACCGCCAGCGCGTGGAACGGGAGAATCGCCATACGGTAAGGTGCTGGAAAGGTCTGTTGCGCCTGCGCGCGTTGATGCACGCCGTAACGCGGCGCAATACTGCCCCGACGCGCGCAAACACACTGAAATTCGCGACACATTCGCGCGTCTTTGCACTACGCTATGAACGTATCCGCCGCAACTGCGTCAAACCGACCTCCGCCGGTCACGCTGTCACGGTTCGGGCCCTGCATTCATGTATTTTGACTGGCATTCGCCATGTGTATTGCACGGCTCTGCGGTTGCCGCCGCGAGCCGGTATAGTTCTGCAGTAAAGTATGTCAACGTACGCGCGCTCAGCCGGCACAAGGTAGAATCCCGGCGAGCAAACGTTTCCAATTGAATTGCGGCACTTAGCCGCCTGGTCAAAATTCGTCCATGCCTTCCGCAGAATCGCACCCGCAAAACGACTTCATGAACGCCGCGCGCAAAGAGCGCAAGCGCGTCGAAATCTATCTGGTCAACGGCATTCGCCTGACCGGATGCATCGAGTCGTTCGATCAGTACCTGGTGATGCTGCGCACGCCTGTCGGCCTGCAAGGCATCTACAAACGCGCAATCTCCACCATCCAGCTCGATACCGGCACGCGCCCGGGTCCGCGCACGCCGCGCCCTTCACATGGCGAGCACACGAGCCGCGGCCCGCACGGTAATTACGGCGGCCACGGCGGGCACGGTCCGCGCGAATCACGCGAACCCCGCGAACCGCGCGAGCCCAGGGATCGCGAGCCGCGCGAATCCTGGTCGGCGCCCGCTTCGTCCGAGCGCCCCGCCCAGGACGGCCCGGTGGTCGTCACGCGCCGCCGGCGGCTCTACGGCACGGTGAACAATGGTGGCAACGGCGGCGAAGGCTCGAACAACAGCTAAGCCCCGCGACTTTTTCAGCAACCGCTGATTTCACCGCTGATTTCACGATACACAGGCGCGCTTGACGCGCCTGTGCGCGTTCTCGCCAGCGCTTCGCGTTTCGGACGCAGCCGGGCCCAGGCGCTCGCTCATGAGTTTCCCCTTTGCGTTATTCTGAAGGCGACTATCTTCGCCCCGGAGAACACCATGAGCTCATCCAAACCGAAGTCCCCTCCGCCCTCGCAGGACGACGCGCTCGACGAGGCGCTCGAAGAAACCTTCCCGGCGAGCGACCCCATCGCCATCGATCCGCCCCGCTCCAAGCCCCAGCCCGCCGACGACACCAAAAAGGGTCACGATACGCATCGTCACGGCAAGCACTGAGGTAGTGCGCAGCGGCCCGGCGTCGCGTGCCGGAGGTTCGCCAGGTCCTCGCGAGAGGCGCGCAAAGGATCGGCCGCTTAACCAGTCGCCGACGGGTCGCGCAGAAATTCCCGCCCAAAAAGCACCGAAGGCGGCGCGTCGCAGACGCCCGCCTTCGTTTTCCATTCCGTCTTCCTGAAGCAAACCGGATCGCCGGACCGGCACGCACCCACGCCGCCGGCTTCCTGCACCCCGCCACGCCTCACCGGATCGGCAAACCGCCTTCCACCTGACGCTGCAGCTCCTGCACCTGGCGCTGCACCGCACGCAACTGGTCCTGCGCGGCCGTCTTCTCGACCTGGAGCGCATTTGCCTGGTCGCGCGTCTGCTTCTGCTGATCCGCGACGAGCGCCTGCTGCTGGCGTGCGATCGCGAGGTCGGCCTGCAGGCGATTCGCGTGATCCTGCGTCAGCGCGATCATGTGGGCCGTGAACGCCTTTTGCGCCTCGAGACGCGTGCGGCGAATCTCGACGTCCGACAACTGGAGCGTCTTCTGCACGAAATCGCGGTAGATCGCCTCCGCGCGCGTTTCGTCACTGGTCTTGATCACGCGCCAGAACGTCTTGTTCTGGAACAGCGCCACGTAATAGGTCATCTCCTTGCCGTAGAACAGGAGACTCGCGCCATAAGTGCCGTTATAGGTCGTGCGCAATTCGTTGAGATCGGAGCCGCGGATCATCTGCTGCAGCTCGGCCACATTGCCAGCCGCGTTCTGCTGCGCTTCCTCCGGCGTGAGCGCGACCGGCGCACCGGGCAACGGCTGCGCAGTCGCTGCCGCCTGCGGCTGCACGGACGCGCCCGCGTCCTGTGTCGCCACCGTGTTCGCTGAGGTGTCCGCGGCCACGTTTGCCGTTGCGCGCGCCGACGTCTGCGCGGCAGACTGCGCTGCGGCTGCCTGGTCCGGCAGCGATTGCGCGCAGCCCGCTTCGACACCCCCGAGCAACATCAGCGCGGCCAGCGCGACCTGCCGAACTCTCCACTTGTCGTTCATGAAGCCCCTGTCTTCTACTGTTTTGTCCCGGTTCTTTTGTACGATTTTACAAAATCGCACAATTATTACTCACTTTCACCGGTTGCGGGCTCCTCGTCGAAAATTTGGTATTTGCGGATCTTTTCCCACAACACCTTGCGGCTGATTCCCAGGTATTGCGCCGTATCCTTGCGGCGCCAGCCGTTTGCGTCCAGCGCCGCGAGCAAGCGGCTGCGCTCGGCCATATCCCATTTGCTGCGGTCGACGACGGGCGCCGCGGCCTCCGCCGCCGGCTGGACGCCACCCGATCCGGCGAGCAGCCGCCGCAGACGCGGCGCATCCCAGTCGCCCATCTGGCGCACCGTCACGCCGACCCGTTCGGCCAGGTTGCGCAACTCGCGCACGTTGCCCGGGAAGCGCATCGCGGCCACCGAGTCGGCCAGCCAGTAAGGCAGTTCCGGCAGCGCCTCGAGCCGCTCGCCGCCCACCACCGACGCGACGAAGGCCTTGAAGAGCGCGATCTTGTCCACGGCGCCGCGCTCTTCGAGCGACGGCACGGTCAACTCGATCACGGCGAGCCGGTAATAGAGATCGGCGCGAAAGTTGCCGTCCTTCACCAGTTGCGGCAGTTGCCGGTTGGTGGCCGCGACGAGGCGGAAATCCACCTTCAGCGGCGTGGCCGAGCCGATGCGCGTGACCGTGCCGTCCTCGAGCACGCGCAGCAGCTTCACCTGCTGGTAGAGCGGCAGGTCGCCGATTTCGTCGAGAAACAGCGTGCCGCCGTCGGCCTGCTCGAAATAGCCCTTGTGCGCGAGCGCCGCGCCCGTGAACGAGCCCTTCGCGTGCCCGAAGAACAGCGACTCGAACAGGCCGTCGGGAATCGCGCCGCAGTTGACGGCCACGAAGGGCCCCGCGCCGTAGCGGCTGTGCTTGCGGTGCAGCAGCTCGGCGATGCGCTCCTTGCCCGTGCCGGTCTCGCCGTGCACGAGCACGCTCGTGTCGCAGTCGGCGAACGTGTCGACTTCCTTCATCAGCGCGCGCATGCTCTCGGACTCGGCCACGAGCATGTCGGCGCCGGCCGTTTGGGCCGAATGCGCGCGCAGCTGGACGACGAGCTTGGAGACGAGGCCGCGCAGCTCGGCGCAAGTGAAGTCGAGTGGCAGGATGTGCGAGTACTCGGCGGGATACATGGCCGGATCGTTGTCGCGCGGCGCCGCGCCGACCCAGATCACAGGCATGCCGTGCGTGGCCTGCCAGTCGCGCAGCACGAGCGCGCCGGTGTCGATCACGCTCACGCTGACGACCGCGATCGACGCGCGCGCGGCGATGCGTTGCGGCGAGATCGCGGCGTCGTCGGCGCGTATCACCTCGACGTCGAGACTCGCCATGCAGCGCGCGATGCGCTCGACGATATCGGCTTTGCCTTCCCAGACGTAGAGGTCGAGTTCCTCGATGGGGGTGGTGGTTCGCATCGTGGGTTTCTTATTGGACGAGTGTTGCAACGCCGCAGGCGAGCGGAAAATCGGCGACGTTCGCCACGCCGAGCTGGACGCCGAGCAGTTGAAGCAGCGGGCCGAGCAGGTACTGTTCGAGCGTCGAAAGAAGCGGCGACAGGGCATTGACTATGGCGCTCCCGAGCGTGCCAAGCTCGTCGGAAGTGAGCTTGAGCCCGGCCACGTTCACGGAGAGCGCGCCGGCGCTCAATTGCGAAGACATGGACGACAGTGCCCCGCCAAGCGCGCTCACCACGTCGGTACTCGTGCTCGCGTTCGCGGCCCCGTTACATGAGCCTGTCGAATCGACCGGACAGCCGGTGCCGTCGAACGTCAGCTCGGCAGTCGTCGGGTTCGCAAGCGGCACAGATAGATTCGCGTCGAGCTTGACCAGCTTGATTTTGCCTAGCCCGAAGAGGCTGCCCAGTCCGAGGAAAGACAGGAGGTTGCCGGCCGAAACATCGGCAACCGGCGCGGCGCTGCCGCCGCACGAAGGCGAACTCGCATTGTTCGCCGCCGACATCGCCGCCGCCGTGGTGGGCGGCGTGCCGAGGCACAGGTAGGCGATACCCGTCTGCACGCCGATGACCGAGCGGCTTTGCGCGGCAGTAGGCGCGCATTGCGCGGATTCGAGCCAGGCCGACGCCTGCGCGGCCTCCACATAGAGCGGCAAGTTGACATTGACGAGGCCGGCGACGGACAACCCGACATTGAGTTGCACCGTCACCTGCGCGTTGTGCGCATAGGTGCGCCAGTCCGGGGGCGAGCCCGTCTGCCCTGCCTCGCCCACCGCGATGGAGGGCGGCGAGAGGACATTGACCTGCAATTGTGCGCTGGCCGGCAGCAGGGAACTGACAACGGGCAGATTCGCGAGATTCAGGCCGACCTGGACCGGCGGCTTGCCCTGCTGCGCGATTTCCGCCGCCACGATCAGCGCCTGCAACGCGTTGACTGAAACATTCGCGGCCGATTCCGCGTCGGCGAGGCCGAGCGAGAGAAGCCCCGGCGACGAGCCCGTGGCGATCGGGATCTGCACGTTGCTCAGCGCGGTGGCCGACGCGAGGGCGTTGAGCCCCGCGATGCTCGCGGCGACGTCTGCCGATACCACGCTGCCGCCGCTCTGCAGCCCATTGGCCATGAGCTGGGCGAGCCCGCTCACGCTGGCGCTCGTGTTGAGCAGTCCCTTGACCGTGCCCGCGCTCGTCGCGACCTTGGCGAGTTGGCCGAGTGTGACATTGGCGTTCGCGATGCCGTTCCACGACACCAGACTCAGCTTCACGCTCGTGCCCAGCAGCGAGCCGAGCAGCCCGTTGAGCAGATCCGCCTGAACCAGCGTAGTGCCTAACTGAAATGAACCCACCACGGTCGCCTTCGCCGTGGCGGTCGCCTCGATCGACTGGCCCTTGCCGATGAAGAAGTACGGCACGTAATTCGTGACGTGCACCCACACGCCGTTCAGCGGCGGCGTAGCGCCGTTTTCCACGAACGTCATCCCGCCATTGCCGTTCGAGTCCCAGCGCCCGCACTTCGTGCTGAGCGTGCGCGTCCCACCGTTCGCCACAAAGCCGTTGCTCGCCGCGTTCGCAGTCGCCGTCAGGGTCGGCTGCGTGCATTGGTCGTCCATCTGCTGCGCGGCGGCCAGCGCCGCGAGATCGGCGACGTTCTGCAGCGAACGCTTCGCGAGGTAGAGATTCGCCAGATCGAGCACGCCCAGCGCCGCGAGCGCAACCAGTATCCCGACGACCGCGATGAGCGCGAGCGAGCCGCGCTGGCGCCGTGCGTTCGCTGCGGCCCACGCACGCGCGCGTTTGCGGGCAGGCGCATGCCCTAGCCGCAAACGCGGCGGCGCGGCGTCCGCCGCCTCCCCTGCGGCAACGGCGGCAACGCCGGCGCGACCCTGCTGGCCTGAGCGCGCCACCATCTCAGTACGCGCCTTCGCCGCTCGCCGAGGCCGTGCCGCTTCCGCCGCCCTGCCCGCTGCCCGACTGGATCGTCGAGCCGAAGCTGGCCGGGATCGCCGTATCGAACGACTTCAGGTAGCGCTCGTAAGCGTAGCCCGCCTCGGCGCCGAGCATCGGCAACGCGGGGGCCGCCTGAGCGTTGCTGCGCTGAAGCGCGAGCCAGGCTTGCGTCGAATGGCCGACTTCGCTGTTCGCAACCGCCGCGCCCGAACCCTGTGCGTCCGCAGCCTGCGCCTGCGCGGCCGGCACCGCGCACGCCATGCCCAAAAACGCGCCTGCAATGACCGCGCCGTGGCGGCAACGTATTCGAAGCACTGCCGTAATGGTGGAGGCCGCATCCATGATCTGATTGGTTTTCATCATATTCCCCGTGTTGCGCAAGCAGGCCGCGCCAACCCTGTTTTCATTGCGCGAAGCGATCCACCAGACGCGGCTGCGCATCGCCGCCGGACCAGCCATCCTGGGCACTCGCCAGTGCGCGCGGTGCCGGCATCGCCGCGCGTTTTGCGACGCGCTGCGATGCCTGCTCCATCGACTCGCGCCGCTGCGCAACCTGACGCGCACGCTGCACCTCGCGCACCTTCTGCGCATCGCGCGCGATCGCCGCGCGGGTCTGCGCAGGCAGGCCCTGATGCGACATGAGCGTCTGCGCCTCCACCTCGTTGCCGCTCACTTCGAACAGCAGCGCCACGTTCGCGACGATCTTCGCGTTGTGCGCGTCCAGCTCCAGCGCCTCGAGAAGCGGCACGCGCGCACGCGCCACGTCGGCGTCGCGCAGCAGCGCATAGCCGAGGTCGGAGAGCGTGGCCGCGTTTGTCGGGTCGAGCCGCGAGGCCTCGTCCAGTTCCTGCGCCGCCTTGTGGAAGTCCCCCGCCGCGCCCGCGAGCAGACCGAGCCCGCGATGGCCGCGCGCCGCGAGCGGCGTGTTGAGCAACTGCGCGTAGGCGGCCTCGCTCGCGCTGGCCTGGCCCGTCATACGCAGCGCATCGGCGCGCAACAGGATCGAATCGGGCGTGGCGCCGTACTGGCGCTCGAAGGCGTCGATATGCGCGAGCGACGCGTAGTAGAGCCCCTCGGCCTGCATGCGCGAGATCAGGCCGAGATACATGCCGGGCGTGTCCGGTGCCGGGTCGCGGGTGGCCGCGCGCATCTGCATTTCGGCCTGCACCTGCGGGCCCACGCCGTAGCCTTGCTGCGTCCCGCACGCGGCCAGCGCCGCGAGCCCCGTGCAGGCCATGGCCGCCAGGGCACGGCGCACGGCTGGCCTGTGCATCGCAACCGCGTCAATAGTGAAATTCTTCATGATGGTTCTGGCCATGTTCATGACTCGATCGCACTTCGCCTCAATGATGAATCGACGACAGCGAGTGCAGCACCGCAATGACGCCGGGCCCCGCCGTGACGATGAGCAGCGCGGGCAGCAGGGTCACCACCATCACGCCGGTCATCCTCACGGTGAGCTTGCCGATGCGTTCGCGCAGCGTCGCGCGGCGCACTTCGCGCAGCCGGTCGCCGAATTGCTTGAGCGGTTCCTGCACGGCGCCGCCGTGCTTGTCCACCTGCACGAGCAGACGGATCACCGCGCGCAGGTCCTCGTTTTCGTAGATCGACGCCATGCGCTGCAGCGACTGATCGCGCGTGCGGCCCGCCACGAACTGGCGCTGCGCGATCTCCATTTCTCCCGCGAGCACGGGCAGCACGAGACGGAATTCGTTGATCATCACCTGCAGGCTCTGATCGAGCGAGAGCCCGACGCCCTGCAAAAGGCGCAGCAGATCGACGAGCATCGGCAGCTCGTCGGCCACCGCATCGAGCCGTGCGCGTGCGCGGCGACGCATCACGAGCTTCGGCAGGAAGAAGCCGAGCAGCAGGCCGGCGCCCGCGATCGCGATGGGCCGCGCGCCATGCGAGAAGCCGTACCACGCGCCCAGCAACGCCATGACGAACGCGCTCACAAGGCGGATGACGCAATAGAGGCCCCGCGCGCGCGCAGCATCGACATAGCCGCATTGATCGAGCAGGCGACGGTCTTCGTCGGCGACGATCAGCTTGCCCGCCGAGGTATCGAGCCAGCGCACGCCAATCGCGCCAATCACGTCGATCATGCCTGGGAGTCCGGAGCGTTTCGGTACGCTCGCGAGCGCGTCGATGGGCGCGGCGCCGCTCTTGCCCTGCGACGCCGCCCCGCCCTGCGCGCTGCGGGCGGCCGCAGCCACACCGCCATGCGTACCGCCCGAGGTGCCCGCCTGCCCGCCTGGCACGCCGCTGGAAGACGCACCCGCCGATGCCCCCACCGCCACGCCAACCGGCACGCCTGCCGCCACTACACGCGCGTCGACCGCGGCTCTCGCCTGCTGGCTCGCGTGCGATCCATAGCTCGCCATCGCCTGCTCGAGCACGCGCGCGCTCTTGCGGGCCGCCGCGAGCCGCGTGCACGCGAGCGCCGCGAGCAGTGCGAGGCCAAGCGCGCCGAGCAGCAGCGCAAGCACACCGAGGTTATGCGCGCTCACAACACCCCCTTGAGCCGCGTGAGCCGATAGAGCAAATAAGCACCGGTAATCTGCAGCCCCGTCGCTCCGTACACGAGCAGACGCCCCGAGTGGTCGTTCCACATCGACGCGAAATATTGCGGGTTGGTCACGATGAGAAACCCAGCGATGCCGAGCGGCAGCAGCGCGAGCACCCATGCGGACAGACGCGTCTCCGCCGACATCGCCCCCAGCTCGCGCTGCGCCTGCTCGAGGTCGCGCATAAAGGTCGCCATGCGTTCGAGCATCACGTCGGCGCGGCCACCGTAGCGCACCGAAAGACGCAGCACCGCGCCCACGAGCTCCAGCTCGCGCGTGCGATAGACCTGCGCGACCAGATTCAGCGCGCGATCGATTTCGACGCCGGCGCGCAGCATGCGCGAGACGTGATCGAGACATTCGCGCAGCGGCGCCTCGGTGGTCAGCAGCGCGGCCTGAAATGCCGCGGGCACGCTGTTGCCGAGCACGATCAGCCGCACGATGCCATCGAGAAAAGACGGCAATTGCGCGACAAGCCGCGCGCGGCGCCGCTGCATCCGCATCGAGAGCGCAAAGGCCGCGAGCACCGTCACCAGCACCAGCACGGCGAGCGCCGCCGGCACGCCGCCCAGCAAAAAGGCCCACAGCGTCAGCACAACGGCGACGAAGCCGACGAACGCGAGCGGCTTGCGCACGTCGACGATGCCGGCGCGGCTCATTATGCCCTGCAGCGCGAGCGTCGCGCGTCCTCGCCAGCCTTGCGGCTGGCCCGTGGGCAAAGGCAGTGCGCCGCCGCGCGTGGCGGCGTTGCCGCCCACATAGGCCGCGCGCACCGCCTCGTGCCTGGCCGCCATGCCAGGCACGCCCTGCCCGGCGGGGCCGCCCGCGCCTGGCACGCCAGCCATGCCGGACGCGCCCGCGGCCTGGGTCGCCGCGGACACGCGGCTGTCGACGAAACGCGTCACGTGCTCACGCGCGGCGCGTTGCTGCGCGCGCTGCCAGAGCATCAGCCCGGCGGCGGCGAACAGCAGCGCAAGCGCCGCGATGAGCGCGATCGCGCTAGACATTGAAGCCCCCGTCGCGCCCGCCCCCGAAGCCGAAACCCGACGACGCCGAAAGCACCTGACGAAAACGCGCGAGCTTCGGCGAATGCGGATGAATGCCGAGCGAATCCCAGCGGTCGATTTCCTCGCCGTCCGCGTTCATGACCGGCTCGTAGCGGTAGAGCTCCTGCGTGGCGATGATGTTGTCCGCGAGTCCCGTTACTTCGGTTACCGAAAGAATCCGGCGACGCCCGTTCGAGAGGCGCCCGATCTGCACGATGAAGTCGATGGCATTGGCGATCTGCCGGCGCAAACTGCTTTCGGTGCCCTGAAAACCCGCGAAGCCCGCGAGCATTTCGAGCCGGTACAGACACTCGCGCGGCGACGACGCGTGCACGGTCGCCATCGAGCCATCGTGGCCCGTGTTCATCGCCTGCAGCATTTCGAGCACTTCGCCGCCGCGCACTTCGCCCACGATGATGCGGTCCGGCCGCATACGCAGCGTATTGCGCAGCAGATCGCGAATCGTCACCACGCCGGTGCCGTCGAAGCCGCCCGGACGGCTTTCCAGCCGCACCACGTGCGGGTGATTGAGCGAGAGCTCGGCCGTATCCTCGATCGTCACCACGCGCTCGATCTCGGGAATATGAAACGCCAGCGCGTTCAGGAGCGAGGTCTTGCCCGAGCTCGTGCCGCCCGAGACGAGAATATTGCAGCGCGCCTGCACCGCTGCTTCGAAGAGCGCGCCGATCTCCACGCCGAACGTGCCGTTGCCGAGCAGATCGTCGGGGCGCAGCGGATCCTTGCGGAACTTGCGGATCGAAACGATCGGGCCCGCGAGCGAGAGCGGCTCGATCACCACATTGATGCGGCCGCCGTCGGGCAGGCGCGCATCGACCATTGGATTCGATTCGTCCAGACGCCGCCCGATGGGCGCAAGAATGCGCCGCACGATGCGCAGCAAATGCGCGTTGTCGGAGAAGCGCACCGGGATCTTCGAGAGGATACCGTGCCGCGACACATAAACATCGCTATAGCCGTTGATGAGGATGTCCTCGACGGCCGGATCGGAAAGCAGATCCTCGATCGGACCGAAGCCGGCGAGCTCCTTGGTGAGCGCCCCGGCGATCGCACGCACCTCGCTCTCGTTGATCGGAATGTGGCGCAGGCGCACGAAGCTGTCCATTTCCAGATCGACGAACTGGTTGATCGCCTGGCGCGACCAGCGGCCGAACTCGGCGCCAAGCTCCTCGATGCGGGTGAGCAGATGCTCGTGCGCCGCGTTTTTGATGTCCTGGAACTGTTGGCTCTGCGCGAACAAGGGCGCGTCATCGGCAAACTGGATGTTATCCGCCATGGTCTACGAACGCTTCGATGAGTGTTGGAAAAGGCCGCGCAGCGGGCGGCGCAGCGCGTCGAACTTCTTCGGGACCTGCATGCGCATGCCGTCGAGCTGCGCCGCGAGCGCATCGAGCGCGCGCACGTAAGGGTCGCGCGGCGCGGTCTCGACGAGCAGATGGCCGCGGTTCGCGGCCTGGCACAGCGCCACGCGGCGCGCGGGCAGCACGCCCGCGAGCTCGATGCCGAGACGCTCCGCGATCTGCGCCGCGCTCAGGTCGATGTCCATTTCGTACTGGTTGATCACGAGGCGCAGGTTGGCGTTGTCGATGCCGCCGTCGCGCAGCACTTCGAGCTGGCGCGACGCCGCGACGATCGACGCGACGCTCTGGTCGCACACGAGCCAGGCCTGATCGGCCGCGCGCGCCACCTCGAAGACGAACTCCGCGTTCGAAAAGCCGCCGAGGTCGACGACCTGCTGGTCGAAGAACGCGCGCAAGCGCGTGAGCAGCGCCACCGCCGACAGATACGAGACTTCGCGCAGCACGCCGAGATCGGCCGGCAGCGTGGTGAGCGCAAGGCCGCTCTCGTGGCGCGCGAGCGCCGTATGCACGAAGGTCTGATCGAAGCGGCGCAGGTTATGCACCGCATCGACGAAACTGAAGCCGTTGCCCGCGTTGAGCAGCAGCGCGCCGTCCCCCGCGGGCAGCCCCAGATCGAGCAGCGCGGCATGCCGGTTCAGCGCGGCGCCCTTGCGCGCGAGCAGCACGCCGAGGCTCGCCGCGAGCGTTGTGACGCCCATGCCGGGACGCGCGCCGAGCAGCACGGTGAGGCGGCCATGCCGGCTCACGGGCTCCACGCGATTGTCCAGAACCTGCCTCACGATCCTTAAGGCATCCTCACTGTCTGCGCCCGCGTCGACGAAATCGCGCACGCCTGCGCGCAGCGCCGAAATCGCGCTCTCCGGCTCGGCGAGCGTGCCCACGGCGATGATCTGCAGGCCCGGAAACGCCGCGTGCGCAGCCGCCGCCACCGCGCTCGCCCGGGAGCCCTGGGAACGCGCGCTGCCGGAAAAATCGACCAGCAGCAGCGACGGCATGTTCTGCGAAATCTGCTGCGCAACGAGCGCCGGATCGAGCGCGACGGCTTGCACCTTGCCCACCGGGCCGAGCGTATGCGCGACCCAACGCGCGTGCGCGTCATTCGCCGACGCGAAGACGAACGAATCCGCCACCGTGCGTTCAGTCGACACCTGCGCTCTCGCGTTCATGAATCCCTCCTGTCGACCCGAGTGGGCGCTTTGGCGCCCGACTCCGGTCCCATGCAAAACCTGGTTGCTCTCGCAACGAATGTCGACGCAGTGACGCCGCGTCGATCGCCCGGCGCATCATGGCGAAAATCCCGGCACCGGATCGCGCGACGCCGCGCCACCGAGCAGCGAGCGCCACACGGGCGCATCGCGCTGCTCGGAAAGCTCGCCGGGCGTGGTGGGCAGCTTCGCGTCCTTCGCGAGCGGCGACACCAGACGCGGCGTCACGATGATCACCAGCTCCTTGTCGTTCTGCTGATAGTTCAGCTGCTTGAAGAACGTGCCGATGATCGGCAGATCGCCCAGCAGCGGCACCTTGTTCACGTTCGACGCCGTTTCGCGATCGATCAGGCCGCCAATCACGAAGCTCTCGCCATCGCCGAGCTCGACGGTCGTTTCGGCGCGGCGCGTGGTGATCGCGGGCACGGAGACGCCGCTGATCGTCACCGCGTTCGCGAAGTCGAGCTGGCTTGCCTCGGGCGCAACCTTGAGCGCGATGCGCTCCGGCGAGAGCACCGTGGGCGTGAGCGAAAGCCCGATGCCGTAGGGCTTGTATTCGATCGCCGTGGCGCCGAGCGCCTGGGGCACCGGCACCGGAATCTCGCCGCCCGCGAGGAAGCTCGCGCTCTGGCCCGAGAGCGCGACGAGCGTGGGCTCGGCGAGCACGCGCGCCAGGTTGTTCGTCTCCATCAGGCTCAGGTCGGCGAACAGGCCATGCGTAGCGGAGGCGAATACGAGGTTGAAGGCGGAGGCGATCGGTAAGCCAGCCTGCACCGCCGTGCCCCCCGAGGTGATGGTCCCCGAGCTGAGCGAAGTCGGCGCAAAGGAGCCGAACGCAAAGCCGTTGTTCTGGCGAAAGAAGTTGAAGCCGATCTGCTTGAGCACGGTGCGGCTGAACTCGACCACGCGCACGTCCACTTGCACGACCGCGCGCGTCGCGACGCTCGACGTGTCGAGCACGTTCGCGTCCTTGTCCTTCCCGCCCTTGCCAACCGAGCCCTGCGCCGCCGCCACCGCGCGCTGGTGCTGCTCCATCGTCGCGGCGCTGCCGGTAATGAGCGCCGTGCCGCCGAGCACCTTCACGTCGGGCGTGCCCGCCCCGAGCAGCGCGCGCGCCGCGTTCGTCGTCACGTTGACGGTGAGCGTGCGCGGTGCGCCACTGCCTTCCCACAGCATCACGTTCGTCGTGCCCGCGCTCTTACCGACGAGCAGCACGCCGCCGCGCCGGTCGCCGCGTATCACCAGCACGTCGGCGACGGAGGGGTCGCCCACGGCGATGCGCTTGAGCGCGCCCGTGACGGGCAGCGTGCGCTGTTCGCCCACCGCGATATCGACGCCGGGCGGCAGGGCATCCGCCGAATCACCGGCGTAGGCCGCACTCCCCTGTGCGGGCGGGGCCGCCCATGTGGGCATGGCGGCAAGCGCAAGACCGCCCGCACATGCAGCGGTCATTGCCACGGCGAAAATTCTCGTTATCGTCATTGTGTTCCTGCTTCTCTCTTATGCGGCCAGGTCCGCGCAACCTGCTGGCGGCTCGAGCGCCGCCCCCTCCACCATTACCAGGCGACCGTTTCGGTATGCCCGCCTCGTATCACTTCGATTCCACCGTGCGCGGACGCCACAGCACGATGCGGAGTTGCTGGCGCCGCTTCACGCTGCACGCCGCTGCCCGCGAGCTGGTCGAGCGCGACGCCCGCCGCCGCGCGCGTCGAGCCGTCCGGCGCCGTATGAGAAACCACCTTGAGCACGCCGGGTTGCGGGCCGAATGCAGCGGGATCCACCTGGCCATCGTCGGTCGGGTTGCGCAGCGCGAGCATCAGTTGTCCCTGGCTTTGGGCGAGCGCAAGCTGATCGACCTCGGTGAGCGGCACGGCGAGCACCGCGGTGCGTGGCGTGGCGTCCTGCCGGCCAAAATTGCTGGTGCGCTGGCCGCCCGCGCCCGCCGATGCATCGGGCTGTGCGCCGAACACCAGCACGCGCGCCTTTGAAATCAGGAGACGCGTCTGGGTACGGCCGATTTCACCGCCGTTCATACCGTTGCCGTCGCGGCGCAACGTAAAGAACACGTCGACATAGTTACCCGCGCGCAGCGTATTGCCGACCGCGTTGGTTTCGTCGACGCGCACGGCCACGGCGCGCTCGCCAGGAGCCAGGCTCGCGGCGAGGCTCGAGGAAAGCTGCTGGTCGAGCACGGGCGCATTGGCGGCGATATCGGCAAGCGGTACGCGACCCGCAACCAGCGCGCTGTCGCTCACGGCACCTTGAGGATGGATCGGCAGCGGCTGCACGCGCAACGCGTCTGCGGGAATCGGCTGGCCCGCGGAGAGCACGCGCGTGGCCACCACGACCGGCGTGAGCGCCTGCATGGGAGACGGTGGGGGCACGACAGCCGGAGGCGGTGCGCGGCGGGCCAGCATCCATGCGAACAGTCCCAGCACGAATGCGCCTGTAATCAGGAGTCCTGCGGTAATTTTTGTCAGATTAGCCATGAATCATCCAGGATGCGAACGAATTGGGTGCCGCGAGAACGACACGGCTGACTCGGCAAACGAACGGCATACGCGGAGGCTTCACAGAAGATTCTCCGGATCGATCTGCACGGTCGCCTGACCGACCAGCGACGATGGTGCGAGCAGTTCCATGAGTGGCAGCGGAGGCACCAGCGGATTGGTGTTCCATGCGTAGGTCAGTGTGATCTGGATGCAGTCCATTGCCGTGTTCCCGGTGCATCCGGCTGGCGCAGTATTAACCTCCGGCGTGCATTGCGGCACATGCGTGAGCCAGCTCACGACGGCGAGCGCTCGCGTGCAAGCCGCCTGCGCACGACTCGTGAGTGCCGAGGCGGGGTCAGTGGCATTCTGATAAACAAGCGCCGCGCGCGCGCCTTCCGCGGCAGCCGAGGTCAGACTTTGCTGCACGAGAAAAATCATGCTGTACATGACGATCCCATAGAGGATCACGAAGAACAGCGGAAACGCGAGCGCGAACTCAATGGCAGCAACACCACGTTGTGCGCGCTTGCCACGCCCTCTCAGCGCCGGAATTTTTTTCCTGTTTGTTGCTCGCGCAATCATATCGGCCACCCCGACACCAGTTGGAACACGAGCCAAACGAGTGCGGGCACGCTAAGGCACGCGGCATACGGCGTACCGCGCTTCGCCCCTACGGTAACGAGCCGCGCGGGCCGCGCCGCGGTGGCATGCGCACGTGAGCGCAGCGCAATCAGCATCGCGATTGCGTGCACGAACGCCGCCAGGCTCGCGACAACCCACAAGCCGACGAGCGATTGCATCCCGCACCAAGCGCCCAGCACCGCGAAGACCTTGACGTCGGCCGCGCCCATCATGCCGAGCACGAAGAACGGCATGAGCGCGGCGAGCCCCACCGCGGCGGCGGCCAGCGCTTCACCGATACCGAGATGCGTCGGCCCCGCGTGCAGCAGCGCCGCCGCCAATGCGGCGACAAGCCCTGCGCCCACAAGTGTGTTTGGCACGCGACGCGAGCGGCAGTCGCACACAGCAACGGCCATCGCCCACGCGCCGAACACGAGGCTGAATAAATAGAATGAAATCATCGAGAACGGTGCGCGCGCAACCATCCAGCGCGTGCTCGCAAGCGAGCACGCGCTGGAACATCTGGTTAGTAAGCGACGTCGAGCGTTACCTGAAAGGCCCGATCAATTTTGCGTCGGAGTCTGTGCAGGCGTAGTTGCCGGAACAGTTGCCGATACTTGAGTATTGATGGCAGAGAACACGCCCTTGAGCGTGGTTCCCAGATCACCGACTGTGGAGGCGATGGCCAACGCGATAACCCCCGCGATAAGCCCATACTCCAGCGCCGTAACCCCTTCTTCCGACTTTGCGAATTTCTTTAACAGCTTGTTCATTTCGGCCCTCTCTCTCTTTTTTTTCGCGCTCTCACGCTGATCTGCATCGGCGCACTCAATGCATGCTGCCTGAATCGCGTCGATGCATCCGGTCCACGGACTGCCATGTCAGTCCGCCAACGTTCTGGCTCATTCGCAGGCATGTCTCTCGTTCATGCATACGTAAGGCTCTGTTTGTATTTTTTTGGTCTGTGCGGTTTTTATAGCGTAACGGATTGCGTAACGCAATCGATCGTTATGCAAATTGCCCACTCGTAACTTCATTATCGGCATAGGCGTTTTTCCGTTTACTTCGGGCAAACCATGACTCGGCTACTCAGGACTCGATAACTTGACTCTGTTTAACGTTTGCCTTGCCACACCGGGTTTTCTTGCGGGTATCCGATTTTTTTGTTTGTGTCGATGCAACGACTTTTCCGCCCTGTTACGTCCACGCCCGTAACACCGAGCCCGTGACGTTACGTGACGTAACGCGCGGACTCGCGTAACGCTGCGTTTCGCCTCCCGCCATTCATTCGACAAAAGCGCTTGCAAACCGCTCGCAAACGCTTGGTATCTCTCGATTAGACGAATCCCTCCAGCACGCAACAGGTGTTGTTTTCACGCGCGCGTTTGCACTGGCACGGCTGTTGCAGTGTAAGTGGCGCAGGTCCGATGGGCCGGGCACATAACACAGACAACACACCATACGAACCGAGGGCACATCATGAACAATCAGCGCATCGCGAACGCAGCGCGCTTGACGGCTATCGCTGCGACTATCGCCACGCTGCTCTCGCTGACCGCTTGCGGCGGCTCGGGATCCCTCAGCAGTGGTACCGGGGGCGGCAGCGGCGGCGCGCTGCAGACGAGCGGCGGCAGTGGCGGCGGCACCGGAGGCGGTGACGGCAGCGGCTCGGGCGGCGGCACCACCTCCGCGAACAACGGCAATGGCGACGGCAGCGGCACCACCACCGGCGACAACGGCCCGGGCACGACCAACGGCAACGGCAATGGCACCGGCACAGGAAACGGCACGGGCGGCACGACCACCGGCTCCAACGGCAACGGGAATGGAAACGGCAGCACCGACGGTTCGGGCAACGGCAACAATGGCGGCTCGGGCAACGGCGGCACGACGGTCTCGGCCAATGCGGTCGGCGCGGTCGCCCATGCGGCGGGCAACGTCGTGGGCGACGCCGGCTCCACCGTCTCGGGCCTCGGCAGCACGATCGCCGCACAAACGCTGCCCGGCGTGAGCCCGCAAACGACTCAGGCCGCAGGCGGCATCGTCCAGAACGTCGGCGGCGCGGTTTCCACGCTCGGCAACGGCGTCGCCCAGGGGCTCGGCCAGCTCGGCGCGAGCAGCAATCCGGTCGGCACCACGCTCGCGAGCACGGGCGGCGTCGTGAGCGACGCGGGCAAGGCCGTCACCAGCACGGGCCAGCTCGTCACGAGCCTCGGCAGCGGCCCGCTTGCGCCGCTCGCCGCCATCACGACGCCCGTGGGCGGCGCGGTGGGCACGCTCGGCTCCGCCGTCACGGGCGCAGGCAACACGCTGACGGGCGCACTCACGCAAGGCCCCGTCCAACAGGTCACGCAGCAACTGAGCTCCGCCATCACGCCGATCACCTCGGTGCTCGCCTCCACCACGCAGACGGTCGGTGGCGCAACGGGCGTCGGCGCGCCGGTCGCGGGGCTGCTTCAGACGCTCGGCGGCGGCATCCAGAAAGGCGGCGCACTGGTCTCGCAAACGGGCGGCGCGAACCCCGTCACGCAGGGCGTGGGCAGCCTCGTCGCCGATACGGGCAAGACCGTCGCAACGGCCGGCAACCTGCTGACGGGCGGCAAGACGAGCGGCGGCACCAATCCCCTCGCGCCCGTCACGGGCATCTTGAGCAGCGTGACCGGCGGCGGTGCGGGTGTCGGCCTCGGCGCAGGCGTCGGTGTGGGCGTGGGCGCAAGCACGGGCGGCAGCAATCCGCTCGCGCCCGTCACCGGCGCACTCGCTGCGGCGACCGGCGCGCTCACCTCGGCCACCGGCGGCAGCGGCAGCCCGCTCGCGCCGGTCACGGGCCTCGTCGCCGGCACCCTCAACACGGTCACGGGCGCCGTGAACAGCGTCGGCTCAGCGGGCGGCGGCATCGTTGCGGGCGCAACGGTCGGCGCGGGTGCGAAGCCTGCGGGCACGTCCGGCACGCCGGCCGCCAGCAACACCGCCAGCGCGGCGCCCGGACTCTCGCTCAGCTCGTTGACGGGCAGCAGCGCCGGCAGCGGCGCAACGGGCCCGCTCGCCGGCCTCACGTCGATCGTCGGCGGCCTGCTCGGCGGCAAGAAGTAATCGGCTCCGGACACTCATTCGGCACCGCGCCCCAGCGCCTCTTTCAGCTCAAGTTCAGGAGACAGCGTCATGTCCAGCAGCTCCACCGCGCTTCATAACAAGCGACACAACCAGCCTCATAAGAATCGCGACACCGACCGCCACAACAACCGCGCCGTCGTGCTCGTGCGCAGCCTGCGGCTGACGGCATTGGCCGCCGCCGTGGCCTGCAGCGTCGCCGCCTGCGGCGGCAGCAGCTACACGCCGCCTTCGGCCTCCACGGGCGCAACCGGCACGACAGGCACGACCGGTACCGGCGGCACCGGTGGCGGCTCGGGCGACTCGACCGCCGGCACGGGCGGCGGCTCGGGCAACACCAGCGGCGGCGCAGGCGGCACCAGCGCGTCGACCGGCACGAGCGGCGTGGTAAGCACGGTCGCCAAATCGGCAAGCGATCTCGGCAACGCGGTCGGTTCGACCACGGTGCCGGGCACGAGCCCGCAGGTCACGCAGGGCCTCGGCGACGCCGTGTCGAGCACCGGCACCGTCGTCGGCGCGCTCGCCAACGCCGTCTCGAACGGCCTCGGCCAGACCGGCTCGACGCCCAACCCCGTCGGCACCACCGCGGCCGCACTCGGTAATGTTGTGAGCGCAACGAGTGGCGTGGTCCAGGGCGTCGCGACCACGGTCAACGGACTCGGCAGCGGCCCGCTTGCGCCGCTCGCCCCTGTCACGACACCCATCGCCACCGTGCTCGACACCACAGCCAATGCCGTGAACGGCACGGGCAAGACGCTCGGCAACGTGCTCTCGTCCGCGCCGGTGCAACAGATCACGCAGCCGATCAGCACGACCATCACGCCGATCGTCACCACGGCCGGCCTTCTCACGCAGCAGGTGGGCACCTCGACGGGGCTCGGCACGCCGGTCTCGGGCCTGCTCGCGCAGGTCGGCGGCGCGCTGCAGACGGCCGGCACGAAGGTCGCGTCGACGACCGCGGGCTCGTCAACGAATGGAGCACTCGGGCCGCTCGCGCCGCTTGGTGGCGATGTCGGCACGCTGGTCGGCGCCGTCGGCAACACGGTCACCAACGCGGGCGGCCTCGTCAATCCGAACGGCCCGAACGGCGCCGCGCCGATCCCGGGCCTCATCACGAGCCTCGTGGGCGGCAACACCGCGCTCGTCGCGAACGGGCCGCCGACCGGCGCCGCCGCGGGCGGCCTGCTCGGCCCGCTCAACGCGACGGTCGCGAGCCTCGGCCTCGGCGGCTCGCCGCTCTCCGCAGTCACGGGTGCGCTGTCCGGCGCCACGGGTAGCGCGGGCGGCGCAGGCGCGCTCACGAGCAGCCTCGGCAGCGTGCCGGTGGCGGGCGGCCTGCTTTCGGGCGTGACCTCCACGGTAACGTCCGCCGCTGGCTCCGCGGGTGGCGTGGCAGGCAGCGGCGGCGCGGGCACCGCGTCGGCGACGGGTCCGCTCGCCGCGCTCGGTGGCGGCAGCAGCGGCGCCGGTGCAGGCACGCTGCTCGCGCCGGTGACGGCCCTCGTCGGCACGGTCACGGGGGCGCTCGGCGCGACGGCGGGCGGCACCGGGGCATCAAGCAGTTCCGGCAGCACTAGTACATCAGGGGGACTACTGAGCAGCGTGCTGCACAAGCTGCCGTAGCGCGCGCAACCATCGTCGTGCAAGATGGGCGATGCGTGGTGCAGCGTTGTGAGAGGAACGCCGCATCACGCGAAGTCTGGCAACAGAGGTTCAGATAGTACGGAGTACGCAGGAATAAAAACACAGGCAATCAGGGAGCCACAGAGAGACCGCCGAAAAGGCGGCACAAAGAGACGCGCGCGCCGGAGGGTTCAGGTAACCGGCGCGCGCCGTCCGACAAGTCGAGGGTAGTCCAATGAAAGGCGCAGTCGCAGGATGGGCCGTGCTCGCCACGCTTGGGGTCATGGCGAGCGCCGGGTTGACGGGGGTGGCAGTCGCGCAGCAGAGCCGGCCGGTGTCGGGCGGCAATTTACAGGGTGGAGGTAATCCGCTGGGCGGCAACCCGCTCGATGCTCTGCCGCAAATCAACGCGCCGCAGAAGGCGCCCAGCGTGACGGTGCAGGTCCAGCAGCAGACGCCTGCGCTGCAGCAGTTGCTCGCCACGCATCTCACCCCGACCACCTTCAAGGTCGAGGGCGTGAAGTCGATTCCATTCGACGAGGTCGCCAGTCGTTTTGCACCGCTCGCGAATCACGACATCACGATCGGCCAGCTCATCGAAACCGCCAACGGCGTGACGAAGCTCTATCAGGACCGCGGCTATGCGCTGTCGTTCGCGTTCGTGCCCGCACAGGATTTCGCGGGCGGCGTGGTGCATATCACGGTCGTCGAAGGCTACGTCAAGGACGTGAAGATCACGGGCCAGCCCGGCGCGCTCGAAGGCAAGATGCGTGCGATCGTTGCACACATCGCCGCGGACCGGCCGCTGCGCACGGCCACGTTCCAGCGCTATATCAACGTGCTCGGCATGCTGCCTGGCCTCAAGGTCAAGGCCAACGTCGCGCCGCCCACGACCACCGACGGCGCCACCACGCTCGAGCTCGACGCCACGCACAAGGCGTACGACGTGAGCACCGGCATCGACTTCAATCACCCGGGCGTGCAGGGCCTCATCACGCTCACGGAAAACGGTCTCACGCCGTTCGGCGAACAGTTGAGCTTTTCGGCGCTGCTGCCCAAGGGCCGCGACAACGTTACGTACCTCGCCGCGCACGCGGCCGTGCCCGTCGCGAGCGATGGCCTCACGGCCAGGCTCGACGCCTCGCATTACCGCGGCAATCCCGTCGACAATCCGGGCCTGCCCAATTACGTCGAGCGCACCGTGATCAGCGACAAGCTCACGGGCTCGCTCTCCTATCCGCTTCTCTTGAGCAATACGCGCAGCCTCGTCGGCACCGTGAGCGCGTATGCGGCGCACGACGAGGACCGCTATCACAACACCATCAACGGGCTGCAATACGGCCTGAGCTCGCAGGTGCGTGTGGTGCAACTGCAAGCCGATTACACCGACGTGAAGCCCAACCAGGTCCGCAAGGCGAGCATCGCCGTCGCGAAGGCCTTCGACGTTCTGGGCGCGTCGAAGTCGGCCGACACGAACATTCCCGGTCTCGCGCTGCAAAACCCCGTGTCGCTGAATTTCGTGCGCACCAACGCCTCGTATTCGCAGACCAACGACTGGCCGATGGGCTTCGGCACCTCCGTCGCGGCAACGGGGCAATACAGCCCGAATACGCTGCCGACCTCCGAGCAGATCTCGTTCGGCGCGCAGCGCTTCGCGGCGGGCTACGAGCCTGGCGAAGCGTCGGGCGATTCGGGCTGGGCCTTCGCGCTCGAACTGAACCATCCGTTCAAGCTGGGCAAGGTGTGGCTGCAGACGATCACGCCATACGTGTCGTTCGACATGGCGCGTGTGTATCTGCATGCGGGCACGCCCTCGCCTTCGCGGCTTTCGTCGGCATCGCTGGGCTTCCGGATCAGCGACGGCAAGTACTACAGCCTCGATCTCTCCGTGGCGAAGGCGCTCGCCGATGCGCCCATCGAAAGCGCGTCGCGCAGCCCGCGCGTGAACGCGACGTTCTCGTATCAGCTCAACTAAGCCAGGCACGGCGCGTGCTGAGCGCCCACGCGCACCGACTAGAGTTTCTCCTCGCAAACGCACGCAGCGCTTTCGCGTATCCTGCCCTGACCACCGCGCGCCTTCGCCGCGAACGAATGCGCGCGCGGTATGCCGCACATCAAGGCCACGCAACAGGGCTCGCGGCGATTCGATGTAAACATAGCGATAAACATCAGTGGAGGAAGACACATGTTTCAGTTCAACAACCGCAGTGCCTCGTTTGCCGCGCGCGCAGCGTGTCAACTCGCGCTGGCTGGTGCGCTGCTCGGCAGCGTCATCGCCGCTCATGCGCAATCGAATTCGCCTGTCGGCGTCTGGCAAACCGTCGACGATCACACCGGGCAGCCCAAGGCGCTCGTGCAAATCAACGACGACGGCAGCGGCGGCCTCAGCGGCAAGATCATCAAGGGTCTGGGGCCGAACGACCAACCCGACCGCCGCTGCACGGCATGCACGGACTCGCGCAAGGATCAGTTGATTCTCGGCATGACGATCATCGACGGCATGAAGCAGGCCGGCAGCGAATGGGACGGCGGCCACATCCTCGACCCCGAGAACGGCAAGGTGTATCGCTGCAAGATGCACACCGAAGACGGCGGCCAGAAGCTCGTGGTGCGCGGCTATCTGGGCATCTCGCTGCTGGGCCGCTCGCAAACCTGGGTACGCCAGCAGTAACGTACGCACGAACGCTAAAAATATGAAGGCCGCCTTGCAGCAAGGCGGCCTTCGCAGATAACTCAAAGACCCACTACGCGCGCAATGCGCGCTTCAATCAAGCCGTGTGACGGTACACCGAGCGATAGCTGAACGGCTGCGGCACACCAGGCGTCGCCGGGCTGAACGGCGAATGGCGCGTAGCCGAAGGTGCGCCCGGCAACCCCAGCCCTTCCTGAACGCGTGCGGCAGCCTTTTCGGCGCGGCTCAGATGCTTGCGCATACGCGATTCGATCGTGTCGCACAGGGCGACGCCCTCTTCGCCGAAGAGCTCGGCCATCACGCGCTTGAGCACGCCTTCGTCGTGCCACGCCTTGAAGCGTCGATGGCAAGTTTGATAGGACGGGTAGCGGCGCGGCATGGCCGACCACGTTGCGCCGCTATACATGACCCACAGGACGCCGTTGAGCACCGAACGGGTGTTGGCGAGCGGACGGCCGCGCATTTCCGAACGCGGGCGCAGTTCTGGCAGCAGCGGCATCACGCGCTGCCATTCTTCCTCGGTAATATCGCGATGGGGGGTCATGGTCTACTCCTTTGTCAGAACCTGTCCTGACAAAGATATCGACTTGACCTTGCGGCCCCTATCAGACGAGTCCGAATCTTGAAAAAGTGGATTCGTATCCCGTTTTCGGTGCCATAGCGGCGCTCGTCAACCGCAGGGCCCTGCCCCGGCGGCCGGTCGCTCAGGTGAGCGCCGTATCCACGATGCGGCGCGGCGTCTCGAGATATTCCTTCGACTGCATTTCGACGATGCGCGAGACCGTGCGCGTGAACTCGTTGGCCATCGGGCCCTCGACGTAAAGCTCCTCGGGTGGCACGGCCGCCGACATCAGCAGCTTGACCTTGTGGTCATAGAACACGTCGATGAGCCAGGTAAAGCGGCGCGCTTCGGACTGCATACGAGGCGTCATCTGCGGCACGCCGGAGAGGATCACCGCGTGAAAGCGGCTTGCGAGTTCCAGATAGTCGTTCTGCGAGCGCGGGCCGCCGCACAGCGTGGCGAAGTCGAACCATACGACGCCATCGGCCTTGCGCAGCGCCTTGAGCTCGCGCTTCTCGATGCGCAAGAGCGGGCTTTCGTCGGGCACGGCGGCAAGCTCTGCGAAGGAGTGGCGCAGCGCCTTGTCGGCGGCTGCGCCGAGCGGCGTGTGATAGACCTCGACCTGCGCGAGCGTGCGCTGGCGATAGTCGATGCCGGCATCGACATTCAGGACATCCAACTTTTCCTTGATGAGCTCGATGGCGGGCAGCATGCGGTCGCGATGCAGGCCATCGGGATAGAGCAGATCGGGATCGTAGTTGGACGTCATCACGAACTGCACGCCGTTCTTGAACAGACCGTCGAGCAGACGATAGAGAATCATCGCATCGGCGATATCCGAGACGTGGAATTCGTCGAAGCAGATCAGGCGATAGCGCTTCGCGATGCGCCGCGCGAGTTCGTCGAGCGGATCGGCCTGGCCCTTGAGCTCTTCGAGCTCGCGGTGCACTTCGCGCATGAATTCGTGGAAATGCAGGCGCGTCTTGCGCTGCAGCGGCACGACCGCATAGAAGCTGTCCATCAGGAAGCTCTTGCCGCGGCCCACGCCGCCCCACATGTAGACGCCGCGCGGCAGGTCCGGGTGGTTGATGAGCTTCCAGAACGCGTTCGAGCGGCGCGACTTGTATGCGGCCCACTCGTCGTAACACCGCTGCAGCCGGTCGATGGCGGCGCGCTGCGCCGTATCGGGCTGGTATCCCCGCTTCTGCAGTTCGTTTTCGTAGTATTCGGTGACGTTCATTTTCTGGACCACAAACGAGGAAAGGCGGGAGGGCAACAGCCCACCCGCCTCTGTACGTGATGCATGGTACTGCTGGGCAAGGCAGCCATCAAAAGCCGGCCGCCCTGCCCTGATGCATTACATGTTGAGCGCGCGCTTGTCGGTGGCGAGCGCCGCTTCGCGCATGACTTCGGACAGCGACGGGTGCGGATGGCAGATGCGGCCGATGTCTTCGGCGGCAGCCTTGAACTCCATCGCCACCACGGCTTCCGCGATCAGGTCCGATGCGTTCGCCGAGATGATGTGCACGCCGAGCAGCTCGTCGGTCTTGGCGTCGGCGATCATCTTCACAAAACCGTCGGCCTTGTTGATGCCGAGCGCACGGCCGTTGGCCATGAACGGGAACTGGCCCGTCTTGATCTCGCGGCCTTCGGCCTTGAGTTGCTGCTCCGTCTTGCCGACCCATGCGATTTCCGGCTCGGTGTAGATCACCCACGGAATGCAGTTGTAGTCGATGTGCGGCTTCTGGCCGTCGATGATCTCGGCCACCAGCACGCCTTCGTCTTCGGCCTTGTGCGCGAGCATCGGGCCACGCACCACGTCGCCGATCGCGTAGACGTTCGGCACCGCCGTCGCGCAGTGATCGTCCACGTCGATGAAGCCGCGCTCGTTGGCCTTCAGGCCGATCGCTTCGAGGCCGAGGTTGTCGGTGTTCGGCACGCGGCCAACCGAGACGATCAGGCGGTCGGCTTCGAGCACTTGCGCGTTGCCGTCCTTGTCCGTGTAGTTGATCGTGACGTTCTTGTCCGTCGCCTTGACTTCGCCCACCTTCACGCCGACGTGAATGTCGAGACCCTGCTTCTTGAAGAGCTTGGCAGCTTCCTTCGCGAGCGACTGGTCAGCGGCGCCGAGGAATTCCGGCAGCGCTTCGAGGATCGTGACGTCGGCGCCGAGACGGCGCCACACCGAGCCGAGCTCCAGACCGATCACGCCTGCGCCGATCACGGCCAGCTTCTTCGGCACCGCGTCGAACGTGAGCGCGCCTTCGTTGTCGGCGACGATCTTGTTGTCGACCGGAATGCCCGGCAGATGGCGCGCCTTCGAGCCCGTCGCGATGATGACGTTCTTCGCCGTGACGACTTCGGTTTCGCCTTCGCCGCTCACTTCGATCTGCACGCCGGCGTCGGTCTTGCCCGTGAACTTGCCATGGCCCTTGAGCCAGGTGATCTTGTTCTTGCGGAACAGGAACTCGATGCCCTTGGTCATCTTCTCGACGATGCCGTCCTTGCGCTCGAGCATCTTCGCGACGTCGATCTTCACGTCGCCCACGCTGATGCCGTGGTCGACGAGGTGATGCGCGGCATTTTCGAACTCTTCCGACGAGGCGAGCAGCGCCTTCGACGGAATGCAGCCCACGTTCAGGCAGGTGCCGCCGAGCTTCAGCGCGCCGGCCGGGTTCTTCCATTTTTCGATACACGCAACCGACTTGCCGAGCTGCGCGGCGCGGATCGCCGCGATATAGCCGCCGGGGCCGGCGCCGATCACGACGACGTCAAATTCTTTGGACATGGTCATCCTTTCGATACGTGAGCGCGGCGCGCGGAGCCGGGCTTCCCGGCATCCGCGCACGCGACGCTCAGTGTGAGACTGGATGCGCGAGCGGGACGTGAGCCCCGGCTCGCGCTACAACGCGAATTACAGGTCGAGCAGCAGGCGCGCCGGATCTTCCAGCGCATCCTTCATCGCGACCAGCGACAGCACGGCTTCGCGGCCGTCGATGATGCGGTGGTCGTACGACATCGCGAGGTAGTTCATCGGACGGATCACGATCTGGCCGTTTTCCACCACAGCGCGTTCCTTGGTCGCGTGCACGCCGAGGATCGCCGACTGCGGCGGGTTGATGATCGGCGTCGAGAGCATCGAGCCGAACACACCGCCGTTCGAGATCGAGAACGTACCGCCCGTCATTTCCTCGATCGAGAGCTTGCCGTCCTTGGCCTTCTGGCCGAATTCGGCGATCTTCTTCTCGATGTCGGCGAGGCTCATCTGGTCGGCGTTGCGCAGGATCGGCACCACGAGGCCGCGCGGCGAGCCGACCGCGATACCGATGTCGAAGTAGCCGTGATAGACGATGTCGTTGCCGTCGATCGACGCGTTCACGAGCGGGAACTTCTTCAGCGCATGCACGGCCGCCTTCACGAAGAACGACATGAAGCCGAGCTTCACGCCGTGTTCCTTTTCGAACTTGTCCTTGTACTTGTTGCGCAGATCCATGACCGGCGCCATGTTCACTTCGTTGAACGTCGTGAGGATGGCGTTGGTTTGCTGCGACTCCAGCAGACGCTCGGCGATACGCGCACGCAGACGCGACATCGGCACGCGCTGTTCCGGACGGTCGTTGAGCCAGTTCGCAGCCGATGCCGGTGCGTTGACTTGCGGCAGCGAGGGCTTGGCGGCAGCGGCGGGCTTGGCAGCCGCGGACGTGGCAACTGCGGCGGCGGGAGCGGCCTTCGGCGCGCCGGCGCCGAGCACGTCCTGCTTCGTGATGCGGCCGTCGCGGCCCGTGCCGGCGACGTCCGAGCCCGAGAGGCCCTTCTCGGCCATCAGCTTGTTCGCTGCGGGCGAGGCGATGGTGCTGCTCGAAGCCGTAGCGGCGGCAGCCGCGGCCGGTGCGGCTGCGGGAGCAGCAGCAGGTGCGGCGGCAGCGGCGGGAGCGGCAGCGGCGCCAGCCTTGCCTTCCGTGTCGATCTTCGCGATCAGCTGCTCGCTCGTGACGGTTGCGCCGTCGCCGACCACGACCTCGGCCAGCACGCCGGCAGCCGGCGCGGGCACTTCGAGCACGACCTTATCGGTTTCGATCTCGATGACGACTTCGTCCTGGGCAACAGCTTCGCCCGGCTTCTTCTTCCACTGCAGCATCGTGCCTTCCGACACCGACTCCGAAAACTGAGGGACCTTGACTTCTACGATAGCCATGTGATTTTCCTGAATACTTTCTCGGGGACCTTCCCCGTATGACGAACCGGGTCGCGCACGTGAGCGCGGGAAAGCACGCTTTTCATTCGCGCACTTTCCCGGTTCGGTTGCTCTATGTGCTTACTTCGCGACCTGCGCGCCCTTCAGGCGGCCGAACGCACCTTCGATCAGCGACTTCTGCTGCTCGTAGTGCTTCGCGTAGTAGCCGACGGCCGGCGAGGCAGAAGCAGGACGGCCGCTGTACGCGAGCTTCATGCCTTCCTTCATGCCTTCCTTCAGGTGGTGCTCGATGTAGAACCACGGGCCCTGATTCTGCGGCTCGTCCTGCACCCAGACCACTTCGGTCGCGTTGTCGTACTTCTTGAGCTCGGCTTCGAACTGCTTGTGCGCGAACGGATAGAGCTGCTCGATACGGATGATCGCGACGTCGTTCGACTTCGATTCGCGGCGATGCGCGACGAGGTCGTAGTACACGCGGCCCGAGCAGGCCACCACGCGCTTGACCTTCTTCGCGTCGATGGAATCGTCCACTTCGCCGATGACCGGCTGGAACGTGCCCTTGGCCAGTTCCGACAGATCCGAGACGGCTTCCTTGTGGCGCAGCAGCGACTTCGGCGTGAAGATGATGAGCGGCTTGCGGAACAGGCGGATCATCTGGCGGCGCAGCACGTGGAAGATCTGCGCCGGCGTGGTCGGCTGAACGACCTGCATGTTGTGCTCGGCGCACAGCTGCAGGAAACGCTCGATACGCGCCGACGAGTGCTCCGGACCCTGACCTTCGTAGCCGTGCGGCAGCAGCATCGTGAGACCCGACACACGGCCCCACTTCACTTCGCCCGACGAGATGAACTGGTCGATCACGACCTGCGCGCCGTTCACGAAGTCGCCGAACTGGCCTTCCCACGCGACGAGCGTGTTCGGCTCAGCCGTCGAATAGCCGTACTCGAAGCCGAGCACCGCTTCTTCGGAGAGCACCGAGTCGATCACCGTGAACTGCGCCTGGTTCTCGCCGATGTTCTGCAGCGGCACGTACGTACCGTCGTTCCAGCGCTCGCGGTTCTGGTCGTGCAGCACCGCGTGGCGGTGCGTGAACGTGCCGCGGCCCGAGTCCTGGCCCGTGAGACGCACGGCATAGCCCGAAGCGACCAGCGACGCGAACGCAAGATGCTCGCCCATGCCCCAGTCGAGCTTCGCTTCGCCCTTGCCCATCGCGCGGCGGTCATTGATGACGCGCTCGACCAGCGGGTGAACCTTGAAGTTCTCAGGGATCGTGGTGATGCGCTCGGCGAGACGCTTGAGTTCCGCGAGCGGCACGGCCGTATCGGCGGCGTCGGTCCACTTGCGGTTCAGGAACGGCACCCAGTCCACCGCGTACTTGCTCTTGTAGTTCGAGAGCACCGGGTCGACCGTGTGGTGGCCTTCGTCCATCGCGGCGCGGTAGGCCTTGATGTAGTTGTCGGCGTCTTCAGCGGTGATCACGCCCTGCTGCACGAGCTTCTCGGCGTACAGCGCACGGGTGCCCGGGTGCTGCGCGATCTTCTTGTACATGAGCGGCTGCGTGACCGCCGGGGTGTCCTGCTCGTTGTGGCCGAGCTTGCGGAAGCACACGATGTCGACCACGACATCCTTGTGGAACTGCATGCGGAAATCGACCGCGAGCTGGATCGCCAGCACGACCGCTTCCGGATCGTCGCCGTTCACGTGCAGAACCGGCGCCTCGATCATCTTGACGACGTCGGTACAGTAGAGCGTCGAGCGTGCGTCGCGCGGGTCCGAAGTCGTGAAGCCGATCTGGTTGTTGATGACGATGTGCAGCGTGCCGTGCGTGCCGTAGCCGCGCGTTTGCGCGAGGTTCAGCGTTTCCATCACGACGCCCTGGCCCGCGAAGGCCGCGTCGCCGTGGATCTGCACCGGCAGCACTTGCAGGCCGTCCGCATCGCCGCGGCGATCCATACGGGCCTTCGCCGAACCTTCCACAACCGGGTTGACGATTTCGAGGTGCGACGGGTTGAACGCGAGCGACAGGTGGACCGGACCGCCTTCGGTCGCGACGTCCGACGAGAAGCCCTTGTGGTACTTCACGTCGCCGGCCGGCAGGTCGTCGACGTGCTTGCCTTCGAATTCGGCAAAGAGGTCGGCCGGCATCTTGCCGAGCGTGTTCACGAGCACGTTCAGGCGGCCGCGGTGGGCCATGCCGATCACGATTTCCTGCACGCCCGCAGCACCCGCGTGGCGGACGGTTTCGTCCATCGCCGCGATGAAGGATTCGCCGCCTTCGAGCGAGAAGCGCTTCTGGCCGACGTACTTGGTGTGCAGGAAGCGCTCGAGGCCTTCGGCGGCCGTCAGGCGCTGCAGGATGTGCTTCTTCTTGTCGTTCGAGAAGTTCGGCGTCGAGCGGATCGACTCGAGACGCTCCTTCCACCAGCGCTTTTGCTCAGGATCGCTGATGTACATGTACTCGGCGCCGATCGTGCCGCAGTACGTGTCGCGCAGCGCCTTGACGATCTCGCGCAGCGACGCGCGCTCGAAACCGAAATACAGGTTCGTGGCGCTGAACGTCTCGTCCATATCGGCTTCGGTGAAGTCGTAGAACGCGGGCTCGAGTTCGGGAATGCCGGGACGTTCGCGGCGCTGCAGCGGATCGAGATTGGCCCATTGCGAGCCGAGGAATCGATACGCGCCGATCAGCGACTGGACGTAGACCTGCTTGCGCGCCGTGGCGAGATCTTCGCCACCGCCACGCGGAATGAAGGCATTGGCCTTGGCGCGCTGCGCGAACGACTCGACGATCGGGCCGTGGGCGATGTCGTTGTCGGTGGTGCCGCGCGACGACGGCACGTTTTGCAGTGCGTCAAAGTATTGGCGCCACGTGTCCGGCACGGACGCGGGGTTATCAAGATATGCTTCGTATAGCTCTTCGACATACGGAGCATTGCCGCCGAACAGGTAGGAGTTCAGCTGGAACTGCTTCATCGTTTCCGACATTTACGCTCACCTTTCTTCGAGTTTCTCGAGAAATAGCGGGTTACTCAACCTTCCGCGCCACGGCCTGACCGTTTAGCGGATTGCGAATCAAGTCTGCTTGGAAGGACCTAAATCATGCATCCGCGGAGGATATCACAGAAGTGATACTCCCCATAGATTGCAATGTGGCACAACAGCACACGCAAACCCTTTGCAGACGGGCCTTTGCGGCGTTTGCAACACACTCTTCTCGCACCGCAGCGCAATTTCCGCCGGACGCAAAAAAGCCGCCCACAGAGAGGCGGCTTTCCTGGTTCCTTACTTGCATTGCGGTGCGCAAAAAATCAACGACTGAGCTTACTCGGCACCGGCTTCGCGGCTTGCGCGACGACGCTCGTGCTCTTTCAGATGGCGCTTGCGCAGACGGATCGATTGCGGCGTGACTTCCACGAGTTCGTCGTCGTCGATGAATTCGACCGCGTATTCAAGCGACATCTGGATCGGCGGCACGAGGCGCACGGCTTCGTCGGTGCCCGAGGCGCGCACGTTGGTGAGCTGCTTGCCCTTGATCGGGTTCACGACGAGGTCGTTGTCGCGGCTATGGATGCCGATGATCATGCCTTCGTACAGCGCATCGCCCGGCTTCACGAACATGCGGCCGCGATCCTGCAGCTTCCACAGTGCGTAGGCCACGGCCGCGCCGTCGTCCTGCGAGATCAGCACGCCGTTGCGGCGCTCGCCGAGCGTGCCTTCCTTGACCGGGCCGTAGGCGTCGAACACGTGGCTCATCAGGCCCGTGCCGCGCGTGAGCGTCATGAACTCGCCCTGGAAGCCGATCAGGCCACGGGCCGGAATGCGGTACTCGAGACGCGTGCGGCCGCGGCTGTCCGAAGCCATGTCGAGCATTTCGCCCTTGCGGCGGCCCAGTTCTTCCATCACGCCGCCCTGGTGCGCGTCTTCGACGTCCACCGTCAGCATTTCGTACGGCTCCTGCTTCACGCCGTCGACTTCGTGCAGCACCACGCGCGGACGCGACACGGCCAGCTCGTAGCCTTCGCGGCGCATGTTTTCGATCAGGATCGTGAGGTGCAACTCGCCACGGCCCGAGACTTCGAACGTGGTTTCGTCGCCGGTGTCTTTCACGCGCAGCGCCACGTTGTGGTTCAGCTCCTTCGTGAGACGGTCGCGGATCTGGCGGCTCGTCACGAACTTGCCTTCGCGGCCCGCGAGCGGCGACGAGTTCACGAGGAAGTTCATCGTCAGCGTGGGCTCGTCCACCGTGATCATCGGCAGCGCTTCGGGCGTATCGACCGCGCAGATCGTGGCGCCGATACCGATGTCTTCGATACCGTTGATCAGCACGATGTCGCCGGCTTCAGCCGATTCCACCTGCACGCGCTCGAGGCCGCTGAACGACAGCACCTGGTTGATCTTGCGGTTCATGACCTCGCCTTCCGGGCCGAAGCGCAGCGCCACCGGCTGACCCGGCTTGATGCGGCCACGCTTGATGCGGCCCACGCCGATACGGCCGACGTAGGTCGAGTAGTCGAGCGAGGTGATCTGAAGCTGGAGCGGACCCTCCGGATCGGCGTCGCGCACCGGCACGTGTTCGAGGATCGCCTCGAACAGCGGGCGCATGTCGCCGTCACGCGCATCGGCCGAAAGCGACGCGTAGCCGTTCAGGCCCGAGGCGTAGATGACCGGGAAGTCGAGCTGCTCTTCCGTTGCGCCGAGCTTGTCGAACAGGTCGAAAGTCTGGTTGATCACCCAGTCGATGCGGGCGCCCGGACGGTCGATCTTGTTGACCACGACGATCGGCTTCAGGCCGAGCGCGAGCGCCTTCTTCGTGACGAAGCGCGTTTGCGGCATCGGGCCTTCGACGGCGTCGACGAGCAGCAGCACCGAGTCGACCATCGAGAGCACGCGCTCCACTTCGCCGCCGAAGTCGGCGTGGCCCGGGGTGTCGACGATGTTGATGTGGGTGCCTTCGTACTCGACCGCGCAGTTCTTCGCGAGAATCGTGATCCCGCGCTCTTTTTCGATGTCGTTCGAGTCCATGACGCGTTCGGCGACCTGCTGGTTGTCACGGAAGGTGCCGGACTGGCGCAGCAGTTGGTCGACGAGCGTGGTCTTGCCGTGGTCGACGTGGGCAATGATGGCGATGTTGCGAAGGGCGCGGGACATAGGAACCTGGGTACTCAGTTGAGTGCGCCGCGTGAGCTCGACAGCGGGCTCGCGCAACGGTCTTCGACGCTCCTCGACACGCCGATTGGGCGTCATCGGACGTCGATCGGGCGGTACGAATTGGCGTTGCGAATGGCGCACTTTTGGGAACCTGAAAGTATAGCACGCGCAGATGAATTGATCACGCTCATACCTACGGCCTGCCTGAAAACCCGGGGCGCGCCGACCCCGCACGGTCCCCGATTAAGCCCCTACTCGGCAAAGGTTTCTCCGCCCTGCCACAATAAACCCTTGCCGCGTCAACTAACGGCCCCTATAATCCCTGCCTGGTCAATCATTGCAGTCGCAGCAGAACCATGACGGATCCGACTCCCACGCTACCGCCCGAAGTCCGCGATTACGATTTCGGCGAGAGCGTTGGCTACCTCATTTCGCGGGTGAAATCGACGATGTCGAACCTCATCACCCAGCGCACCGTCGCCGAACTCGGCGTCACGAGCCAGCAAGCCAGCGTGCTGTTCATGGTGGCGAGCGGCAAGTGCGTGCTCGCGGCGGAACTGGCGCGCGAGTACGGCATCGACGCGAGCGCCGTGACGCGCCTCGTCGACCGGCTCGAAAAGCGCGGCCTCCTCAAGCGCGTGCGCAGCTCCGAAGACCGCCGTGCCGTGCGTCTCGCGCTCACGCCCGAGGGCGAAGCCATCGCCGCGCGCATGCCGGCGATCTTCACGAGCGTGACGGAACTGGCCTCGCAGGGCCTGACGCCCGAGGAAATCGGCTTTCTGAAGAGCATGTTGCGGCGGGTTCTTTCCAATAGCTGCGAAGCTATCCAGAACGCGGGCCAGAATGCCGCTCAAAACGCCGGGCAACCCCCATCGAATTCATGACGGGGCAAGCAAATTTGAGATCGCTGCGCAAGAAAATAGCTGCAGCGTCCAGCATTACCTCACCTTCTCACGCCATGAGACGAGCAATGAAACCCGACACCCAGTTTGCGCCAGCGCTTTCCTGCCGCGGGGCCGTCGCCGCCGCGGTGGCGGCGCTCGCGCTTGCGGGCTGCGCGAACTACTTCGGCGTCAAGAGCGACAAGACCATCGCCGAGCCGCAACAGTTCGAAACCTCGCAGAGCATTCCGGCCGAGGCCGGCCAATGGCCGACGCTCGACTGGGCGCAGCAGTTCGGCGACCCGCAGTTGCCCAAGCTGATCGACGAAGCCCTCGAGGGCAGCCCCACGATCGCGCAGGCGCAGGCACGCATCGCGAAGGCGTCGTCGTATATCGAGACCTCGAAGTCGGCGCTCTATCCGAAGGCCAACGCGAGCTATTCGTGGACCCGCGAGCTGTACTCGGCCAACGCCCTCTTCCCGCCGCCCTACGGCGGCACCTGGTTCAGCGAGAACAACGTGCTCGCGAGCGCCTCGTGGGATCTGGACCTCTGGGGCAAGAACCGTCAGCGTCTCGCCCAGGCGGTGTCCGCCCAGCGCGCCGCGCAAGCCGACATGCAGCAGGCGCGCGTGACGCTCGCCGCATCGGTCGCGCGCACCTATAACCAGCTCGCGCAGCTCTATGCGCTGCGCGACATCGCCGCGCGCGAGATCGACAACCGCAAGACCATCGGCACGATCACGAACGGCCGCGTGGTCGCGGGCCTCGACACCAACGTCGAGCGTCAGACCGCGAACGGCAACATCGCGACGAGCCAGGCCAATCTCACGCAGATCGACGGCCAGATCCAGAACGTGCGCTACCAGCTCGGCGCGCTGCTCGGCAAGGGGCCGGATCGCGGCCTGCAGATCGCCCAGCCGGTGCTCAATCCGGTCGCCGACATGGCGCTGCCGGGCAACCTGCCCGCCGACCTCGTCGCGCGCCGTCCCGACATCGTCGCCGCGCGCTGGCAGGTGGAAGCCGCGATGCACGACGTCAAGGAGGCGAAGGCCGAGTTCTATCCCGACGTGAACCTCGCGGCCGGCATCGGCTTCGACGCGTTCGGCTGGGGCCGCTTCCTCAACTTCGCGAGCCGCCAGATGAACATCGGGCCGGCCATCCATCTGCCGATCTTCGACGCGGGCGCGCTGCGCGCGCAATTGAAGGGCCGCTATGCGGACTTCGACCTCGACGTGGCGAACTACAACCAGACGCTCATCAACGCGCTCCAGGAAGTGGCCACCCAGGTCTCGTCGATCCGCTCGGCCGACAAGCAGCTCGTGGACGCCCAGCTCGCGCTCGACGCCTCGAGCAAGGCGTACCAGCTCGCCGTGATCCGCTACAAGGCGGGCCTCTCGGAGCAGCTCCAGGTGCTCAACGCCGACCAGAACCGCCTCGCCGCGGAGCAGACCGTCTCGAACCTCAAGATGCAGCGCCGCGACCAGCAGATGGCGCTCATCACGGCGCTCGGCGGCGGCTTCGACGCGCACGACGCGGGCCTCGTGCCGCCTGTCGAGGTCGGCAGCGACGCGAAGAACCCAGCAGCCGGCCAGAACGGCCAGAGCGGTGTGAACGGCGGTCCGTGGAGCGGCGCGTATGTGCCGGCGCAGAGCGCTGCGGCCTCCGCGCCCGCGGCCAACGCCGCCGCCGCCGCCGCCGCCGCCGCGAACTGAACACCAACAATCGAACGAACAGCACGCCAGAACCCGGAGATCCTTCCATGAGCACCCCCCAGCAACCGGCGGCCAATCCCCAGCCGAACGCGAACAACGGCAAGCGCAAGCGCATGATGACGCTGCTTGTGCTCGTGATCGTGATTGCAGCCATTGCCTACGGCCTCTACTACTTCCTCGTCGCGCGCTTCACGGAAAGCACCGACGACGCCTACGTGAACGGCAACGTCGTGCAGATCACCCCGCAGGTGACCGGCACCGTGATCGCGGTGAACGCCGACGACACGCAGACCGTGAAGATCGGCGCTCCGCTCGTGGAGCTCGATCCCGCCGATTCGCGCATCGCGCTGCAACAGGCCGAGGCGAATCTCGGCCAGACGGTGCGCCAGGTGCGCGGCCTCTTCGCCGACGACAGCCAGTACCAGGCGCAAGTCGCCGTGCGCCAGGCCGACCTCTCGCGCGCCCAGGACGACCTGCGCCGCCGCATGCAGGTCGCGCAGACGGGCGCCGTCTCGCAGGAAGAAATCTCGCACGCCCGCGATGCCGAGCGGAGCGCCGAAGCCGCGCTCGACGCCGCGCAGCAACAGCTCGCCGCGAACCGCGCACTCACCGCGAACACCACCATCGCCAATCATCCGAACGTGATGGCCGCCGCCGCCAAGGTGCGCGACGCCTATCTCGCGAACGCGCGCAACACGCTGCCCGCGCCGGTGACCGGCTACGTGGCCAAGCGCTCGGTGCAAGTGGGCCAGCGCGTCTCGCCGGGCACGCCGCTCATGTCGGTGGTGCCGCTGAACGCCGTCTGGGTGGACGCCAACTTCAAGGAAGTGCAGCTCAAGCACATGAGCATCGGCCAGCCGGTCGAGATGACGGCCGACGTCTATGGCTCGTCGGTGGTCTATCACGGCAAGGTGGTGGGTTTCTCGGCGGGCACGGGCTCGGCCTTCTCGCTCCTGCCCGCGCAGAACGCCACGGGTAACTGGATCAAGGTGGTGCAGCGCCTGCCGGTGCGCATCTCGCTCGATCCGAAAGAGCTGCAGGAGCACCCGCTGCGCATCGGCCTCTCGATGCAGGTGGACGTGAACATCAAGAACGATACGGGCAACCAGCTCGGCAACGCGCCGAACACGGTCTACCAGACCGACGTGTTCGAGAAGTACGGCGACGAAGCCGACGCGGAAATCGCCCGCATCATCGCCGAGAACGCCGGACAAAACGCCGGCAAGGCGCAGGTTTCGTCGGCCGCGACCGGTAACGGCGCGGCGAAGCCCGCCGCCAAACTGATGTAAGCCCGCGTGATGTAAGCCCGCGCGCCACACGCAGTCAAAAACGAAGCACTCAATGGCAGCACAACAATCCGTAGTCCATCCGCCGCTGCAAGGCGCGCAACTCGTGATCGGCACCATCGCGGTGTCGCTCGCGGTGTTCATGAACGTGCTCGACACCTCGATCGCGAACGTGTCGATCCCGTCGATCTCGGGCGACCTCGGTGTCGCCTCCGACCAGGGCACGTGGGTCATCACCTCGTTCGCGGTCGCCAACGCGATCTCGGTGCCGCTGACCGGCTGGCTCACCGACCGCATCGGCCAGGTGCGCCTGTTCATGGCGTCGATCATCCTGTTCGTGATCTCGTCGTGGATGTGCGGCCTCTCGCCCACGCTGCCCTTCCTGCTCGCCTCGCGCGTGCTGCAGGGCGCCGTGGCGGGCCCGATGATCCCGCTCTCGCAGACGCTGCTGCTCGCGAGCTATCCGCGCGCCAAGGCGCCCATCGCGCTCTCGATGTGGTCGATGACCACGCTGATCGCGCCGGTGGCGGGCCCGATTCTCGGCGGCTGGATCTCGGACAACATCTCGTGGCCGTGGATCTTCTACGTGAACATTCCCGTGGGCATCGTGGCCGCGCTCGCCACGTGGACGATCTTCCGCAACCGCGATTCGGCCATCCGGAAGGCGCCCATCGACGGCGTGGGCCTGGGACTCCTGATCGTCTGGGTCGGCTCGCTGCAGGTCATGCTCGACAAGGGCAAGGACCTCGACTGGTTCGCCTCGACGACCATCGTCGTGCTCGCGCTCACGGCCGTGATCGCGTTCGCGTTCTTCGTGGTCTGGGAGCTGACCGCCGATCACCCCGTGGTCGACCTGTCGCTGTTCGCGAGGCGTAACTTCACCGGTGCGACGATCGCGCTGTCGGTGGGCTACGGCCTCTACTTCGGCAATCTCGTGCTGCTGCCGCTGTGGCTGCAAACCACGCTCGGCTACACGGCGACCGACGCGGGCCTCATCATGGCGCCCGTGGGCTTCTTCGCGATCATGCTCTCGCCGATCACGGGCCGCATCCTGCCGCGCACCGATCCGCGCTATATCGCGACGACGGCGTTCGTGGTGTTCGCGCTGTGCTTCTGGATGCGCTCGCAGTACACGACCGGCGTGGACACCTGGGCGCTCACGGTGCCCACCCTGATCCAGGGCATCGGCATGGCGGGGCTCTTCATTCCGCTCGTCTCGATCACGCTGTCGGGTCTGCCGGGCCACCGCATTCCGGCGGCGTCGGGGCTCTCGAACTTCGTGCGGATCATGTGCGGCGGCATCGGCACCTCGATCTTCGAGACCGCGTGGGACCATCGCACGACGTTCCATCACGCGCGCCTCACGGAGCAGGCCACGCCGACCAACCCGGTCTTCAACCAGTCGATGCAGCAGATGCAGAACGCGGCCGGGCTCGATCCCTCGCAGGCGCATGGCCTGTTCGACCGCATGGTTACGCAGCAGGCGGCGCAGCTCGGCGTGAACGATCTGTTCTGGATTTCGTCGATGATCTTCATCGTGCTGATCGCGCTGATCTGGATCACGCGCCCCGAGCGCACCAGCAGTGCCGATGCGGGCGCGGCGGCTTCGGCGGCGCATTGAGGTAGGTGAGCGCGTGCTGACGCGCTCTGGGCCATAACGAAAAAACGGCACGTCCGGTTCAACACCGGCGTGCCGTTTGTTCATTTCTGGCGCGCGCTTTTGCGTCGCGCGCCGCGCGAATCAACCCGCCCCGCTCACCACCAGCCGCTCCGGCGCCAGCACGCCATTGGCTGCCTTCGCCACGCCCAGCAAGCGCCCTTCCTCGCCATAAACACGCACCCGATCAGCCGCCTCGCACGCCGCACGGTCGAGCACGAGCTCGTTGAGCGGCAAGCGTTGGCCGTGCGCAAAACGGCGCGCCGCATCGGCATTCAGCGTTACGGCGGGAAACGTGGAAAGCAACGCGTCCACGGGCTGCAGCCACGCATCGCGCGCCGGTTCGTCGGCGGCCGTGAGCGCGTCCAGCGTCACCGCGCGCTCGAGCGTGAGTGCGCCCACGCCCGTGCGCCGCAGCATCACGAGATGCGCGCCGCAGCCGAGCGCCTCGCCGATGTCCTCGGCAAGCGTGCGCACATAAGTGCCCTTGCTACAGGTGACGCGAAACGTCACCTCGGGAACGCCAGGCAGCGCGCACGCGATCAACTCCAGCGCGAGGATCGTCACCTGGCGCCCTTCGCGCTCCACGGTCTGGCCCGCGCGCGCATATTCGTAGAGCGGCTTGCCTTCGCGCTTGAGCGCCGAATACATCGGCGGCACCTGCACGATCTCGCCCACGAACTTCGCCATCGCTTCGCGCACGGCGGCTTCGTCGCAACGCACCTCGCGCGTCTCGACGGCTTCGCCTTCGGCGTCGCCCGTCGCGGTGCGCACGCCGAGGCGCATGGTCGCTTCATAGGTCTTGTCGGCGTCGAGCAGGTCCTGCGAGAACTTGGTCGCCTCGCCGAAGCACAGCGGCAGCAGGCCCGTTGCGAGCGGATCGAGCGTGCCGGTGTGGCCCGCCTTCTTCACGCGAAGGAGCCGCTTCGCGCGGATCAGCGCGTCGTTGCTGGACAAGCCAATCGGTTTGTCCAGCAAGAGCACGCCGTCGAGCAGACGGCGCGGCACCTTGGGCCGCGACTCGCCCGGATTCTTTTTCGATGATGCAGTCATGCGTGCGGCGTCAGTCGTCCTTTGCGCGCGTCGCGTTCGCCTCGTCGATGAGACGCGACATCTCGACACCCTTTTCGATCGACTGGTCGTAATGGAAATGCAGCGTCGGCACCGTGTGAATGTGCAGGCGCTTGAACAGCTGATTATGCAGATGGCCCGCGGCGTGATTGAGCGCTTCCTGGGTGGTCTGCGGGTCGCCCGTGAGCGTCGTGAAGTAGACCTTCGCGTGCGCGTAGTCGGGCGTGAGCTCCACGCTCTGGATCGTCACGAGACCCACGCGCGGATCCTTCACTTCGCGCATCAGTTCGGAGAGGTCGCGCTGGATCTGGTCGGCGATCTGCACGTTGCGATTCGGGGAAGAACGTTTTTTCGGCATGATGATTCCACCTCTTTTCTACGAGGCATTCAGGCGGCGTTGCGTCCATCGAGGCGCACACGGCCGCGCAAAAACAAAACGGGCGGAGCTGGCCAGCGCCTGCTCCGCCCGCTATCGGCAATCCCGCGGGTAAGCCCGCGAGCGGCCCGAAGGCCGGCTCGCGTGCGCCGCTGTGTTACAGCGTACGCGCGACTTCGGTGATCTCGAACACTTCGAACTGGTCGCCTTCGACGATGTCGCTGAAGTTCTTGATCGACATACCGCACTCGAAGCCTTGCTTGACTTCCTTGACATCGTCCTTGAAGCGCTTGAGCGAGTCGAGTTCGCCGGTATGGATGACCACGTTGTTGCGGATCACGCGCACCGACGACGAACGCTTGACGAAACCGTCCGTGACCATACAACCCGCGATCAGGCCGACCTTCGGCACTCGAATCACCTGACGCACCTCGGCCATACCCGTAACCGTCTCGCGCTTCTCCGGCGCCAACATGCCCGACATCGCCGCCTTCACCTCATCCACTGCGTCATAGATGATGTTGTAGTAGCGGATGTCGATGCCGTTAGCCTCGGCCACCTTGCGCGCCTGCGCATCTGCACGCGTATTGAAGCCGATGATGACCGCCTTCGACGCCGTTGCCAGGTTGACGTCCGACTCGCTGATCGCACCGACCGCGCTGTGCACGATCTGCACGCGCACTTCGCTGGTCGACAGTTTAAGCAGCGATTGCACCAGCGCTTCCTGCGAGCCCTGCACGTCGGCTTTGACGATGAGCGGCAGGTTCTGCACTTCGCCTTCCGCCATCTGCTCGAGCATGTTTTCGAGCTTCGCGGCCTGCTGCTTCGCCAGCTTGACGTCGCGGAACTTGCCTTGACGGAACATGGCGATTTCACGCGCCTTGCGTTCGTCCGGCAGCACGATGACTTCTTCGCCCGCGCCCGGCACTTCCGAGAGACCCTGGATTTCGACCGGGATCGACGGGCCCGCTTCCTTCGTGGCCTTGCCCGTTTCGTCGAGCATGGCGCGCACGCGGCCGTAGGCGCTGCCCGCCAGCACGACGTCGCCGCGATTGAGCGTACCCGACTGGACGAGGATCGTTGCAACCGGACCCTTACCCTTGTCGAGCTTCGCTTCGATGACGATGCCCTTGGCCGGCGCTTCGACCGGTGCCTTCAGTTCCAGCACTTCGGCTTGCAGCAGCACGTTTTCGAGCAGGTCGTCGATGCCCGCACCGGTCTTCGCCGACACCGGCACGAACGGCGAGTCGCCGCCGTACTCTTCCGGCACCACGCCTTCCGCGACGAGTTCCTGCTTGACGCGATCGAGGTTCGCATCGGGCTTGTCGATCTTGTTGATCGCCACGACGAGCGGCACGCCGGCCGCCTTCGCATGCGCGATCGCTTCCTTCGTCTGAGGCATCACGCCGTCGTCGGCCGCGACCACCAGAATGACGATGTCGGTTGCCTTCGCACCGCGAGCACGCATGGCCGTGAAGGCCTCGTGACCCGGCGTGTCGAGGAACGTGATCACGCCCCGCGGCGTTTCGACGTGGTAAGCGCCGATGTGCTGCGTGATGCCGCCCGCTTCGCCCGCTGCGACCTTGGCGCGGCGAATGTAGTCGAGCAACGAGGTCTTGCCGTGGTCGACGTGACCCATGACCGTGACGACCGGCGGACGCGGCAGCGCCTCGGCGTCCGTGGCCGTCGACTGGCCTTCGACCAGCAGCGCTTCCGGATCGTCGAGCTTCGCGGCAACCGCACGGTGGCCGAGCTCCTCGACGATGATCATCGCCGTTTCCTGGTCGAGCATCTGGTTGATGGTGACCATCTGGCCCATCTTCATCATCACCTTGATGACTTCCGATGCCTTCACGGACATCTTGTGCGCGAGGTCGGCCACCGTGATGGTTTCCGGCACGTGCACTTCACGCACGATCGGCTCGGTGGGCGCCTGGAACGACGAGGCGGCGTCCTGGTGACGGCCACGGCCCTTCGGGCCGCCGCGCCAGCCGCGGTCCACGCCGCCCGAAGAGTCGCCACGCGTCTTGATACCACGACGCTTCGCGGCGTCGTCCTGCCAGCCGCCCTTGCCTGCGCCCGGCTTCTTGTTGCGGTCGCCCGCGCCTGCGCCCGGTGCGCTCGTCGAGGGCGCAGCTGTGGTGGCGGGCTTCTTCGCGCCAGCGCCAGCGGCCGGGCGCGCAGCGGCGCCTTCCGGACGGGCCGGCTTGTGCAGCGTGCCCTTGGCTTCGGCGGCCTTGGCCGGCTCCACGGGCTTGGGCGGCTCGACCGCCTTCACCTGCGCCTTGCGCGGCGTGTTCATCATCTCGCGGATCGCGCGCGCTTCGGCCTCGGCGGCCGCGCGGCGGCGAGCGATCTCGTCCTGTTCCTTTTGCGCCTTCTCGGCGGCTTCGCGCGCGGCGGCTTCGGCCTTCTGGGCCGCTTCGCGCTGGGCTGCGCGCTCGGCAGCGGCGCGCTGCTCGTCCTGCTGGTCTTGTTGTTGCTTCACTTCCTTCGTCGCTTCGCTTTGCGCGGTGCGTTGCGCAGCCACGGCCTGCGCGGCCAGCTCGCGCGCGGCAGCATCGGCTGCTGCCTTCTTCTGCGCGGCTTCTTCCTCTGCACGGCGGCGCTCAGCCTCCGCGGCTTCTTCGCGGGCGCGTCGCTCAGCTTCTTCCTGGGCGAGACGCTCCTGGCGCTCCTTGAGCTCCAGAGCCTGACGCTCGAGCAGCTCGGCCTCGCGGCGCGCTTCTTCCTCGCGGCGCTGCAGTTCCGCCTCTTCGGCAACAGCGGCTGCGTCGGTCGCATGATTCGATGCCTCCGCCTGCTCGGCGGACTCGTCGCGGCGGACGAACGTGCGCTTCTTGCGCACCTCGACCTGAATGGTGCGAGCCTTACCCGTCGAATCGGACTGCTTGATCTCCGACGTATGCCGTTTCGTCAGCGTGATCTTGCGCTTGTCTGCATCAGTCGAGCCGTGAGACTTGCGCAAGTGGTCGAGCAGACGCGCCTTGTCCGTTTCGGACAAGGAGTCGGCTTCGCTCGCCTTGGTGACGCCCGCCGCCTGCAGCTGCTCCAGCAGCACGCCGGCCGGCATTTTCAGTTCCGCGGCAAATTGGGCTACGTTGTTACTCGCCATTCATTCCTCTTAATGCAAGGACCGATTCCTTGCGGTTGACATCGGTTCATGCGGCACCGAGTGCCCCGCGCCTGTGCTTCTGGCAGCGGGGCGGCCGCGATCAGTTCAGTGGGTCATGGTCGCTTCCTGCTCGTCGCGCCCGGGTTTGCGTGCCTGTTGCCAGATCACTCGAACCAGTGCTCGCGCGCTTTCATGATCAACGCCTTGGCGGCGTCCTCTTCCATTCCCGTCATTTCGGTGAGCTCGTCCACGGCCAGCTCGGCGAGCTCGTCGCGGGTGTGAATCTCGTGTTGCGCCAGCTTCGCCAGCAGCTCCGGGTCCATGCCGTCGAGGCTCTTCAGATCCAGCGCGGCGCTTTCCACCTTCTCTTCGTTCGCGATGGCCTGCGTGAGCAGCGCATCGCGCGCGCGGTTGCGCAGCTCGTGCACGGTGTCCTCGTCGAACGCCTCGATTTCCAGCATTTCGTTGAGCGGCACGTAGGCGATCTCTTCGAGGCTCGTGAAGCCCTCGTCGATCAGGATGTCGGCGACTTCCTCGTCCACATCGAGACGCGCCATGAACAGGTCGCGCAGCACCGTGCGCTCCTGGTTCTGCTTCTGCGCGGATTCGTCCGGCGTCATGATGTTGATCTGCCAGCCGGTGAGCTCGCTGGCAAGACGCACGTTCTGGCCGCTGCGGCCAATGGCGACCGCAAGCTCGCTCTCGTCGACCACGACGTCCATCGAGTGCTTTTCTTCGTCGACGACGATCGACTGCACGGCAGCCGGCGCGAGCGCGCCGATTACGAACTGGGCGGGATCTTCCGACCATAGCACGATGTCGACGTTTTCGCCACCGAGCTCGTTGCGCACGGCCTGCACGCGCGAGCCGCGGATGCCGACGCAGGTGCCGATGGGGTCGATGCGCTTGTCATAAGCCACCACGCCGATCTTGGCGCGCACGCCCGGGTCGCGCGCCGCCGCCTTGATCTCGAGAAGGCCCTGCTCGATTTCGGGCACTTCCATCTCGAACAGCTTCATCAGGAACTCGGGCGCCGTGCGCGAGAGCTCGATCTGCGGGCCGCGCGCGGTGCGGTCGACCTTGCCGATCCAGGCACGCACGCGGTCGCCCACGCGCAGGTTTTCCTTCGGAATCAGCTGGTCGCGGCGCAACAGCGCTTCGACACGGCCCGATTCGACGATGAAGTTGCCCTTGTCCATGCGCTTGACCGTGCCGGTCATGATGCTTTCGCCGCGCTCGAGGAAGTCGTTGAGGATCTGCTCGCGCTCGGCGTCGCGCACCTTCTGCAGGATGACCTGCTTGGCGGCCTGCGCACCGATGCGGCCGAACTCGACCGAGGGCACCGGCTGCTCGATGAATTCGTCGATCTGCGCGTCGGCCTTCTGCTCGCGCGCCTCGAACAGCAGGATTTCCTGGTCCGGCTCCTGCAGGCCCGCCTCGTCCGGCACGACACGCCAGCGGCGATACGTTTCGTGCTCGCCGCTGTCACGGTCGATATGCACGCGGATATCCGCATCCTCGTCGAAGAGTTTCTTGGAGGCTGACGCAAGCGCCGCTTCAAGGGCGGCGAACACCACGTCCTTGTCGACATTCTTCTCGCGTGCCAGCGCATCCACCAGCATCAACACTTCGCGACTCATTGTTTGCGGCTCCTAAAGTCAACTTTGGGGATCAGGCGTGCTTTGTCGATGTCCGCGAGCGTGAAATCGAGCATCGCAGGACCCGCCTTCCCTTCGAATTCCAGACCGATGGTCTCGCCTTCCGGGGCATGCACGATGCCGCGGTACGATTTCCGTCCGTCCAATGGCTTTTTCAACGTGATAACCGCTTCGCAGCCCGCGAAGCGTTCGAAGTCCGCCAGTTTCTTCAGCGGACGGTCGAGGCCGGGCGACGAGACTTCGAGGCGCTCGTAGTCGATGTTCTCGACCGTCAGAACGTGCTGCAGCTGACGCGTGACCTTCTCGCAGTCCTCGATCGCGATACCCGCGGGCTGATCGATGTAGATGGTCAGCATGCCGCGCCCGGTGCGCTCGAGGTCGACCAGCTCGTAACCGAGCCCGGTGACCGTGGTTTCAATCAGTTCCGTCAGTTGCACTATGCCTGCTCCAGATGTTCGCGCAGCGAGCCGGCAACTTCCAGTGATTCAGGATTCGCGGGCCGCGCGCCAGGTGAGCGCGCGCTCTTGCACTTGCCCCACGATGACGAACCCAGGCCGGCTCCGGCACCGACGATGCTTCCAGAGCATCCAGGATGCTTTAAAAGTATGCAAATCGGGCGGACCAAAAAAAAATGGGCGAAACGCCCATCTTCTCACTTAGCCAGGTGGTCGCACCTGGGGCGCAAATAAAAGCCGCACGCCCAGCGACTCCGAGATTGTAGCCTTTTTTCGGCTTTAACGCAAACCAGTGCTGGCGCGAGGCCCGGCGCCCTGTGCCCGATCCCGGAATTGCACAAGGTGTTGATGCACGGGTTTGCGCGCCCGCTTAGCGTTTTCAACGGGCTTTCCGGCACGCGCCTGATTAACGGGAAAGAGGCGGCGAAAGAGGCGGGAAAAGCAGCGAGCGAGCGACATCCGCCGATCGCTGCTTGCGCACCCTCTCGTGGGATGCGTACCGAACGCATATGAAGCGCGCTTGCGCTACGCATCGGGCCGTCCCGCCGCCTCCAGTCAAGAGCGGGACAGCACCTGGCCGGTCTCAGTGACCGCGCGTGCGGTTGCGCGGCGTGCCGCGCTGGCCGCCGCCGGAGCGATTGCCGCCCGGCGTACGGTTGCCGTTCGCGTTGCCGGCGTTGGGGTTGTTGCCCGGCCCACGGCGATTGGCATTGGCGTTGTTGCCGCCTGCATTGCCACCCGCACGCTTGCCCGCGCTCGGTGCGCGGTTGCCGTCGACGTCGCGCGCACCGGTGCGGTTGTTGCCGCGATTGCTGCGATTGCCGCCTGCGCCGCCGCCAAAGCCACCCGCGCCGCCGCCGAAGTTGCCCATCGCGCTGCCGAAGCCGCCCTGCGCCGCACCGCGCCGGCCTTGACCTTGACCTTGCCCCTGACGGGACTGGCGCGGCTGGCCCATCGCACCGTGCGAGCTCAACACCGGCTCGCGGTTGATGAAGCCCATCGAGGTCTGCATCGGATCGGGCTGACGGCGCTCCTGCTCCTTGCCGCGGCCGCCCTTCTCCTCGGTCGGCGCCTTCAGGCCGACCGCCGCCATCAGGCTGCGCACCTGGTTGTCCTCGAGCTCTTCCCAGCGGCCGCGCTTGAGGCCCTTGGGCAGCGCGATCGGGCCGTGGCGCGTGCGGATCAGGCGGCTCACCATCAGGCCGACCGCCTCGAACATGCGGCGCACTTCGCGGTTGCGGCCTTCGGCCAGCGCGACGTGATACCAGTGATTCGTGCCCTCGCCGCCGCCGTCGCGGATGCGCAGGAAGTTCGCCGGGCCGTCGTCGAGCTCGATGCCCTTGAGCAGCTTCTGGCGATTGCCTTCCGTGAGCTCGCCCACCACGCGCACCGCGTACTCGCGCTCCACACTGTAGCGCGGGTGCATGAAACGGTTCGCGAGATCGCCCGAGGTCGTGAGCATCAGGAGACCTTCGGTGTTGAAGTCGAGACGGCCCACGGCCAGCCACTTCGCCGTCTTCATCGTCGGCAGACGGTCGAAGACCGACGGACGGCCTTCCGGATCGGCGTGGCTCACGATTTCGCCGGTCGGCTTGTGATAGAGCAGCACGCGCGGCGGCTTGTTCGCCAGCTTGCGCTTGATCGGCTTGCCGTTGATGCGGACCTGGTCGGTCGGCAGAATGCGCTGGCCGATGTGCGCGGGCTCGCCGTTCACGGACACGCGCCCCGCGATGATCAGCTCTTCCATGTCGCGGCGCGAGCCCATGCCGGCATCCGCCAGCACTTTGTGGAGCTTCGGCGCGTCGTCGTCGGGGCTCAGCACGCGCTTGGCCTGCTGGACGCGGCCACGGCGCAGCATCGGCGCACGCACGCCGCTGCCCGTGCCGTTATCGGCGTCGAAGGCCGGCGACGTCACGTACAGGAACAGATCGTCCTGGGTGTTCTCGGTCGCCGCGGCGGGCGTCTCGGCGCGGCCTTTGCCGCCCTTGGCACCACCGGCTCCCTTCGCGCCCTGCTTGCTCGCTTGCGCGGGCTTCGCCTGCCCTGCCGGGGCCGCTTCGCGGCGGCCTTTTTTCGCACCGGCGCTGGCACCGGCATTCGCACCTGTATTTGCACCGGCGTTCGCGCCCGCGCCCTTGCGCGGCGTGCGCACCTGCGCGACGACGACGCCGTCCGGCGGCGCCTCCGCCACCACGGGGGCGCCGGCCTCCGGCGCGGCGACGTCCGACGCGGACTCGGCCGCGCCTTCGCCGGCCTTGGCCTTCGCGCCCGCCCGGCGGCGCGCGATCAGGCTGCGCGGACCGCGGCGCAGGCCGCGGCGGGGACGGTCTTCGCCCCCGGCTTCGCCGGCAGGCAGGCCAGCGACGTCGCCCTGGTCGGCGCGCGTTTCGTCGTCACGCGCTGAAGACGCGCGACGCGCGGACTCGGACGCATCGTTCGAATCGGTGTCGTGGATATCAGTCAAAACAACCTCGAAATGTCAGGTTGCGCGCCCGCTCGCAATGGCTTGCGGAGGGCGCGTCAAAAGTGTGTGTTGCGTCAGACGCCGCGTCGAGCGGCTTCGTCGTCCGTCGTCGAGACGGGGTCGTCCTGCGCCGCGTCGTGGCGGCTCTGGTGTTCTTCTTCGGGCGCGCCGGCGGTGTGCCGGGCGGGCTCCATGTCCTGCGCATCGACGCGGGCGTCGTCTTCGTCTTGAAGATCCGCGTGGGCGGCGAACGCGTCGCCTTCTGCGTCGCTTTCCACACCGGGTTGCGCGCTACTTTCCACGTCGCTGCCTGGCGCGCCGTCCGTCACGTTCGCGGCCGCGCTGTCTGCTTCGTGCGCCGGCGTTTGCGCGTCGACGTGCGCCGCATCGTGAGCGTTCGCATCGGCCATGCCCGGTGTGTGCGCAAGCACTTCGGGCTCAACATCCGTATCGGCCGACGTCGCCCCGGATTCGCCAGGCGCCTGCGCTTCACTGCCTTCCGGCGCTTGCGCGGCGATCAGTTGCGCGACCTCGCTGTCCGGAAATTCAATCGCATGCTGAGCCAGCAATTGCTCGCCCAGCTGGTTCGACGGATCGTCGAGCGGCGGCAGCTCTTCGAGCGACTTCAAGCCGAGATCGTCCAGAAACTGGCGCGTCGTTGCGTAAAGCGCCGGCCGACCCGGCACGTCCCGGTGGCCGATCACCTCGATCCAGTTGCGGTCCTCGAGCTGCTTGACGACCTGCGTGTTCACCGTCACCCCGCGAATCTCTTCGATATCGCCGCGCGTGACCGGCTGCCGGTACGCGATGATCGCGAGCGTTTCGAGCACGGCGCGCGAATAACGCGGCGGCTTCTCGGGATGCAGGCGGTCGAGATAGGTGCGCATGGCCGGCTTGCTCTGAAAGCGCCAGCCGGACGCGAGGCCCACCAGTTCCACACCGCGCCCGGACCATTCGTGCCGCAGGTCTTCGAGCAGGTTGCGGACTGTGTCGGCCGAAATGTCGTCGGCAAACAGTTTGCGCAGATCGCCGATCTTCAGCGGCTCCTGCGTGCAGATCAATGCAGTCTCGAGGACGATTTTCGCCTCTTGGGTATTCATGCAGCCAGGTCAGACCCTAAGTAAGGTAAATCAGGTTCAAGGAACCGGATCAGACAGACGAAAGACGATATGGAACTGGAGACGCGCTCGCCCGATTCTGATCGGTCATATTGATGGGAGCACGCACCGGGGGGCCGTTATACAACACATGCACAGGCAAAGTGCCAGACCCAGCCGGACGGAGCAGCGAAATTCCCGCAGGGAATCGCGTGACTGAACGCCATCTTACGCAAAAACACCGGGGGCGTAAAGACGGCGTCAGGGCTGCTTTTGTCTGCTGGAATCCGCTTCGAAGCGGCTTCGAAGCGGATTGCGACGCCGCTTCGATGCCGACCTATGCCTCCCGCATGGCGCACACCGTGGCGCACGCGCCCGACGCGCCGCCGAGCCGCGCTCAGCGGCTCGCGAGATAGCGCGACAGACGCTCGACGCCGGCGTCGAGGCGCGCCGGATCGCACGCGTAGCACCAGCGCACGAAGCCCTCGCCTTGCGGTCCGAATGCGCTGCCCGGCGCGAGCCCGAGCCCCGCCTCGCGCACCAGCGCCTTGCAGAGTTCGAGGCTCTGTTGCGCGCCCTCGAGCCTGAAAAACAGGTACATCGCGCCGTGCGGGACTTTCACGTCGACGCCTGGCAGCTTCGCGAGCGCCGCCGCGAGATGGTCGCGCGAAGCGCGCAGATCGGCGACCAACGCACGCGTGAACGCCTCGCCCTGTTCGAGCGCGACGACGCCCGCCTGCTGCACGAACGAAGGCGCGCACGAGGTGTTGTATTCGACCAGCTTGCTGAGGTCGTCCATGAGCACGCGCGGCGCGACGATCCAGCCGAGCCGCCAGCCCGTCATGAGCCACGCTTTCGAGAAAGAGTTGACGCATATCAATCTTTCTTCGCGCGACGCCAGATCGAGGAACGACGGCGCCGTCCGCTCGCCCGCCTCGCCGTAATAGAGCCGCTCGTAGACCTCATCGGCGACGATCCAGATGCCGTGGCGGCGGCAGTGCTCCAGCACGACCCGCTGCTCCTCGCGCGTCATCACCCAGCCGGTCGGGTTGTTCGGCGAATTGATCATGAGCAGCTTCGTTTCGGGTGTGAGCGTCCCCAGGAGGCTGTCGAGATCGAGCGCCCAGCCCTGCTCGCCGTAGCCGAGCGAGACCGTCTCGACCGTCGCGCCGAGGATCTTCGGGATCTCGACGAGATTCGGCCAAAGCGGCGTCACGGCAACCACGCGGTCGCCCGCGCCGACGACGAGCTGCGCGGCCAGCATCAGCGCATTCACGCCGGCACTCGTGACCGCGACGTTCTCCATCGGCGTCGCGCCGTGCAACTCGCTCACATAGCGCGCGAGCGCCTCGCGCAGCGGCGCGATGCCGAGATTGTGCGTATAGAACGTCTCCCCGCGCGTGAGCGCCGCGGCGGCGGCTTCGCGGATGAACGCCGGCGTCACGCGATCGGATTCGCCGAACCAGAACGGCAGGACGTCGGCGACGCCGAAGCCCGCGTTCGCCACCTCGCGGATCTGCGACGAGCGCAACGCCCTCACCGCGTCGCGCGCCGCAACCGGGGCGGCGCCCGATGCGACAACCGTGGAATCAGGCGAAAAAGTGGCGGGCGAAGACAGGTCGAGATCGCGCATCAAGGCTTCCAGGAGGGTCGACAGGGAATTCGCGTTTGCGAAAGATCAACAGTGTAGCGCGCGGGGCGGCGTGGCAAAGGCCGTCCAATATGGCCCGCGCGAGGCCTGCGCGGCATTTTCACGCCCGCCATGCGCCGCGCATCTCTTCGGGGCCGGCGTCCAGTTGGCGGATCAGCGCCCACACGGCCTCGGCGGCCGGCGAGAGCGAGCGGTCGCGGCGGCGCACGAGCTCGACGGTGCGCTCGGCACGCGGCACGAGCGCACGCGCGAGCAGCGACGAGCCCGCCGGCACCGGCAGAGCGAAGCGCGGCAGCACGCTCACGCCCACCCCGGCCTCCACGAGGCCGAACGCCGTGGCCGGATGCCCGAGCTCCTGCACCACGCGCGCGTGCACGCCCTGCTCGCCGAGCACCGCGTCGATCAGCGGCCGGCTGCCCGAGGCGTGATCGAGCAGCACGAGCGCCTCGCCGTCGAGCGCCTTCCACGACACCTCCTCCTCGCGCGCGAGCGCATGGTCGTCGCGCACGACCACGCAGAACGAATCGGTGGTCAGCAGCTCGGTTTCCAGATCCTCGGCCGCAAACGGCCCGATGACCACGCCGAAATCCACCTCGCCCGAACGCACCTTGCGCAGCACGTCGCTCTGTACGTCGTCGCGCAGGCCGAGCGTCACATAGGGAAACTGACGCCCGCACGCGGCCACGACTTCGGGCATCAGCCGGCAAGCAACGGTCGGGCTCGCCGCCACGACGACGCGCCCGCGCCGCTGCTCGCCGATCTCGCGAATCTCGCGCAGCGCGTCGTCGAGATCGCCGATCAGGCGCGGAATGCTCGCGATCAGATTGGCGCCGACATCGGTCAGCTGAACCTCACGCGTGGTGCGATCGACGAGTTTCACGCCCATTTCCACTTCCAGCTCGCGCACGCAGCGGCTCACCGCGGACTGCGTGAGTCCGATCTCGTCGCCCGCCCGACTGAAGCTTTGCAGGCGCGCCACTTCGATGAAAACCCGCAACTGCCGCAACGTCACATTCATCGGCTTGCCTCATGAATTCTGCTATTTCATGCAATTTTATGACAGACGCCGACCACACAACAGCCATAAAAGTCCAGCCCCTGGCGCTCGCGATTGTTGCGCCGCAGTGCAGCAATACGGCGCAAACGCACGCCCGACGGGCTTCTTTGCACAAGATTGGTGATTGTCCCGATTTCCCGATGATGCGTTTTCGAGTCTCATACGGCCCTGGCAAGCACCCGCGCGGGCTTGACGCCACGCGGCTTCGAGACGAAAGCGTGCGAGCTGGCACGCTTCTCGCATTAAGGCACGTACAGGATCGCAGGACGGTCCGCTGCTTTTCGAGACTGGCCCGTCCAAACCGATTCCGCCTGGTACTCCGCCAGCCGGCCGGAAGTACATGAAGAGTGCGCAGCGCGGGGCAGCGCACCGGAGATAGCTTCGCTGAGGTGAAACATGATGCTGTTCGACGATTTGAGAGACAACGAATGGGCGCTGGTCGAGGCGTTGTTCTGTGCGGAACCCGCACGGAGCGAACGGCGCGGACGGCCTCGCGTCGAAGCGCGCGCCGTGGTCAATGCGGTGCTTTGGGTACTCTCGACGGGTGAAGGCTGGTCCAAGCTGCCGGGCCGCTACCCTTCGCCCCCGACCTGCCGCCGCCGCTTCGACGAGTGGCAAGCCGACGGCACGCTCGCCGAAATCGTGAAGCGCCTGGGCACGAGCGGCCGCGAAATTTCGCTGCGCGGACGCATCGGGGCAACGGCCACGAAGCCGCCGGCGCCGCCGAGCCGCGACCGTCTGCGCGGAGCCTTCTGGACCAATCCGGAGTCGTGGCGCGCGCCCGTCAAGATGGCCTGAGCCATCGGCACGAGGCCTGTACTTTTCGTTCTTTAGTTTTTTCTCGCCGGGCGCCGCACGCGCCCGGCATCCGACCTCCGCGGCACATGCCGCGCGATTCCACTGAGATCCGGCCAGATCTGCCGGCCCTCCTCATCCCGTTCCTGCGCTGCGCCTCAGCCGCCTCGCGCGATCGTCACTTGCCCAACCTTCACCGCCCCTTCGTGGCTGTCCTGTTCGGGAGCCAACTGAACGCCGCGACGCCGGGATCGGTGTGTACGAAACATCTATTTACCAATATTTACAGCGTGCTTTCGCGGCGGACATTAGCTTAGAGCCATGTCTACTAACGTCAACGACCCGCATTGACGGGAGGCCGCCATGAAATCCATGACTCTCCTCAACCGGGGCTTCATGGTTTCACTCTCCGCCCTGGCATTGCTTGCACTTCTCGCGCTTTCGGCCCCGCTCGTGTTGTCCTTGCTGACGCCCGACGCTACGGCCCAGCCGCCGCGCCCGGGCGCGCCGCACCTGTCCGTCGCGCGCACCGGTGCGCATCCGTGGGGGCTCGTCGACGACCATCGCGCCGCTGGCGCCGCGCAACCCGTGCCGCGCGGCGACCTGCGCAGTGATATCGTCGACAACGCGCGCCGTAGCGCACCGCCGCCACGCCCGGCGCGGCCTGAAGCGCCACGCAGCCGCTAACGAATGAACGGCGCGCAGGCGATCAGCAAGCGACAGGCGGCAAAAACGGAAAAGGGATTCGCGGCGAACAGGCCATCAACATCGTCGTGTCGATGAGGGGAACCACCGCGCCCGATGCGTGTCTACTCTTTGCCATCAAGCACAGCGTGGCAGCAGTAATTCCGGTAAGCCCGTATCTTTCGATACGGGCTTTTTTTTTGCGCGGCTATAACCCGGATTGACCGGCTTCGTCGGACGACTGCACGACGGCATCGGCCACATAGTCGGCGATGCGCTGGGCAGTCCAGTTGAGGGAACGTTCGTCGCGGGCGAGGCGCGCGAATTCGGCGCGCCCGCTGTCGGTCAGCACGGCGATATCGACCGGCGCGTGAAAGCCGGGCGCGGGAGCAACGGTGCGCTGCCTGACGGTGTCCATGAGCCCCAGGTCGCGCAGATATTGAAAGACTTCAGGGCGCCGAGCCCACGGGACCTGCCGATACTGCACCCGCCGCAACGCTTCGAGTACTGCTTCGTTGGAATACGTGGTCATCTCACTTCTTTCTTAAAATGCAGTCCTGCGGCCATCCCGCCTGCTGCGGCGCAATGCCGGCGAGGGCTGCAACGGCTGCGAGACGCGCGGCCAGGCGCCCTGCCGTTTCCCAGCGCCGTGGCAAGGACTGCAGGTTATTCGGGCCCCGAGAAAGTGCGGCGCACCGGCGCCTGACACGCATCATCCCGAAAACAATACGTTACCTCATTCAAATTGATTCTATTCGGATTATTTGCGCTATTTTTTGCGCTGTTCGTGCTGTGGCGAAACGCGCGCCGGCCCATCGCGGTCGCGGCAATCGTCTTTTTCTGGCTGCTCGCATCGGGGTGGCTCGCCAAACCGCTGGTCGATCTCGCGCAGCCCCGAACCTATCGCACTCCCTACGATCCGGCGACGACACCGGCTTCGGCGTTCGGCCCGCGCACGGCGATCATCATGCTCGGCGGGGGCACGAACATCGGCCCCGACGGCACGCTCGTGCCCAAGCATGACGTGTATGCCCGCATCGCGCTGACCGCGGCGCTGCAGGCGCGCTGCCTCGCGGCCGGCGGCGTGTGCAAGGTAATCGTGAGCGGCGGCAATCCGCAGCATCACGCGGCCAGCGAGGCCGACACCTACGCGCCATGGCTCGTGCGTGCAGGCATCGCGAAGCGCGACCTCGTGCTGGAGAACCGCAGCCTCACGACCTGGGAGAACGCCCGCAATGCCGCGCCGATCGTGCACGCCCAACGCGCCGACACGCTCTTCGTCGTAACCTCGGCTTATCACATGCCACGCGCGATGCTGGACTTCCATCGCTTCCGGATGGATCCGGTGCCGGCCGTGTCGGGGGTGCGCCGCGTGCGCACGGGTCTCTGGCCGCGCCTCGCCAATCTGCGCGATGCGGAAACGGCGTTGCACGAATTGATTGGGATTGCGCAGTTTTATGTGTATCGGATGCTCGGCTGGTTCTAGGCTGCTGAGTGAGGCAAGCGCGATGAACAAGCGTGACGCACAAACGTGACAAGCCGGACGATGACCAATGCGCGACACGATCGACGAGGATATGTAAAGATGTGTAACAAGCGCGCGCATGCCTGATGTGATGTCATCTGGAACGAGTATTTGATCGTTAGAATGGCATGCCAATCCTGCTTGGGCAGGCACCGGCTGGGTCCATAAACCGCTCCTTCGGAGGTAGTCATGAAAAAAGTGTCCCTCGCAGTCCTGATTTCGCTTTCCGCTCTGACGGGCGCTGCCTACGCGCAAACGGAAAATGGCGTCATGATGAGCACCGATCCCGCCAAGGCCGCCGACGTCGAGCAGCGTGCGCAGGATCTGCAGGCACGTCAGCAGGCAGCCGCCCAGGCGCCGGCCGAGATGCCCGCGACGCATCACAAGAAAGGCGGCCACTCGCATCACCACAAGGCGCCGGCCAAGGCTGCCGAGTAACGTTCCACCGGCCGCGCATGACGGCAGCGAAAGCGGCGGACGCGGCGTACATCCGCTCGTCGCCGCCTTCCCTGCCGCCTTCGCCGGGCCCGCGCAACGTTGTAGTGCTGCCGCGTTGCACCGCTGCACTACGTCGTGCCGAACGAGCCGATGCCGGTCCCCGGTATCGGCTTTTTTCTTGCTCCGTCCGCCAGCGCACCGGCAAGTCGCTTCGCACGGGGTATGCTAAAGTCGCGCACCCCGAATTCACCACCCGTTTGTGCGCGACGCGCGCGGAGAAACATCCATGAGCAACATCCAGCTCGACATCGAATGGACCGAAGCGGCATCCCGCAAGATCGAAAAGCTGATGCCGCGCGGCAAAAGCGGCGACGACGTCCTCGCGCTGCCCCCCATAGAATGCCTGCCGATGGAAGGCGACGTGCTGTTCCTCGGGCCGCAAGGCAAGCAGCAGCCGTTCATCGTGGCCGAACGCCAGTATCACCATGAAGGCGACGCCGACTGGACCATCATCCTGATCCTCGACGTGCCCGAAACGGCTCACTAACGCGATATCCCCCGACGACATATCGCGGCTCATCGCGCAGCAGCGGCTCGCCAGCCGGGCGCAGCCCATGCGTCCCGCGAGCCGCGCATCGATCCCGCCATGAAGTGCCGGCCGCCGTTCCCGCGCGGCCGTCTTGCGCGCCACGCCAGGCCCGCAAGCATCATTTGCCGATACTCCGTACACTGGCAGTAAAGCGTACTGCGCAGACCGCGCTTGCGCCCGTGCCTGTGCGTCATTGCCTGCCGTTCGTCCGCGTGCCGGTTCTTTCGCGCGCGAGTGCCGTCAAATCCGCATTCGCCTGACCGCCTGCAACCGGCCAGCGAATCCCATCAAGCGCCGCGGAGGTGCGCCCCCAAGCGCCATGTCGAACACGCAGGCATCGCTCGCCACACTGCTCACGCACCTCGAACCGCATGACGGAGGCTTTCGGGCGCGCTGGCGCGGGACGCTGCTCGAAAGCGCCTTCCAGCCGGTGCTTTCGATCACGCATCAGCGCGTGGTCGGCTACGAGGCGCTGCTGCGCGTCGCCGACGCCGCGCCCGGCGGCCTCGGTCCCGCCGCGCTGTTCGCGCGCGCGACGTCCGAAGCCGCGCGCGAACTCGACGAACTCGCGCGCTGCCTCCATCTGGCCAACTTCACCGCGCAGCACATCGCAACGGGCTGGCTGTTTCTGAACTCGCTGCCGCGCCCCACGCCCGGAGACTGGCCGACCCAGGCCGCCATCGACGGGCTGTGCCGCCACTTCGCCTTCCCGCACGAGCGCGTGGTGATCGAAGTGCTCGAGCAGCGCGCCGGCGACGAGCCCGCCTCGTTCCTGGCGGCCCGACCTCCGCCGGGCGCGCGCGACTTCCTCGTCGCGCTCGACGACTTCGGCGCGGGCTTTTCGAACTTCGACCGCGTCTGGCGCTACCGTCCCGACATCGTCAAGCTCGACCGCTCGCTCGTGCAGCGCGTGTCGAGCGGCGAGAGCCACATCTCGTTCATCGCCAATCTCGTCTCGATCCTCCACCATGCGGGCGCGATGGTGCTCGCGGAGGGCGTCGAGACCGAAGACGAGCTGATGGTGGTGATGGAGGCGGACGTCGATCTCGTGCAGGGCTTCTGGTTCGGCCAGCCGCATGCTTCGGTGCGCGAAGCGAGCGCCGACGCACCCGCGCTCGCGCAAACGATGTGGCGACGCTTTGCCGACTATCAGCGCCGCAGCCGGCTGCACGAGCGCGTCGATCTCGGCGAGGTCACGCGCGTCATGCTGCGCGGCGCGCGCGTACTGACCTCAGGCGGCACGCTCGAAGCCGCCGCGGCGGCGATCTTCGAAAGCGCCAACGCGCTGCGCGTTTTCGCGGCGAACGACCAGGGCGAACAACACGCGCCGTCGATCGCGGCGCCGGGCGTGGGGCCGCCGGCCCGGCTCGCGCCGTTCTATCCGGACACCAACAGCAACTGGTCGCGCCGCGAATACTTCCGGCGCGCGCTCGCCGCGCCCGGCCGCGTGACCGTGATGGGACCGCACTACTCGCTGCATGACGGCGCGCTGTGCTATACCGCCGCCATCGCGCTCGACTATGCGGGCGCAACGCATGTGCTGTGCGCCGATTTCCCGCCCGCGCTGGCCTTGCGCGAACCGCCACTGGGCGAGGCGCCGCCTTGAGCGTGTGGCGGCTCAATGCGTCGCGTCAGTCACACAGCAACGCAATGCGCCGCTCAGTCGATCACGCGCCGCCGCCCCGCTTTCACCTCGCTCTTGTGCGCCTTGCCGTCGAGGCGCCGCAGCTTCGATGCGCGCGTGGGCCGCGTCGCCACGCGCGCTTTTCTCGTCACGCTCACACTGTCGATGAGCGCTTCCAGACGCTCGAGCGCTGCAGCGCGGTTCTGCTCCTGGGTGCGGTATTCCTGCGACTTGATGACGACCACGCCCTCATGCGAGATGCGCCGGTCGGCGAGCGCGAGCAAGCGCATCTTGAGCACCTCGGGCAGCGACGACGCACGGATGTCGAAGCGCAAATGGATCGCGCTCGATACCTTGTTGACGTTCTGGCCGCCCGCGCCCTGAGCGCGAACGGCAACGAGCTCGACTTCATGCAACGGAACGGGTGTACGGGCAGTCATGGCAGGCGGGAATGCAACGGCGAAGCGGGCCCCGCAGGGCCCAAACCTCGCAGTGTCGCACACGGCGGCCCGCGGCGCGTGGCACGCAGCGCAAGGCGAAGCGACACGAACGCCATTGGCGCGCGTGGGCACGCGGCCCCATCCGCTGAGGCCCAGGCACGCGATATGCGCAGGCGCGTATCATCGATTATCGGAGGGTGATTTGCCGACGACCGGCCCCAGGCCCATACTTCATTCATCCATTTCTGGAGCGCGCCCCCCATGAAGCTGCGTCCAGCCTTTGTCGCCGAACTGGCAGTCAACCTGGTGCTGCCGTGGATCGCGTACCGGCTCGCCCAGCCTTACTGGGGCGAAGTCGGCGGCCTCATCGCCTCGGCCATTCCGCCGCTCGCCTGGAGCATCGTCGAACTCGTGCGCTTTCGGCGCGTCGACGCCCTTTCGGCGGTCATTCTGCTCGGCATCGTCCTCTCGCTCGCCGCGATGGCGTTCGGCGGCAGCACGCGCATGCTGCTGATGCGCGAGAGCTTCTCCTCGGGCGCGATCGGCACCGCGTTCCTGTTCTCGCTATTGGCGAAACGTCCGCTGGTGTTCTATCTGACGCGCGCCACGGTTGCGCGCGAAACGCGCGAGGGCGTCGCGCGGCTCGAACTCCTATGGACCGAGAACCGCAATTTCGTGACGGCGATGCGCCTCGTCACGCTCGTCTGGGGCATCGGGCTCGTCGCCGATGCCGCCTTGCGCACGTATCTCGCCGCCACCTGGCCGATCGAGCGCTTTCTGCTCGTCTCGCCGATCCTCGGCTACAGCGTGTTCGGCGCGCTGCTCGCGTGGACCTTCTGGTATCGCACGCGCATGCGCCGCATCCGCGGCACGCGCGGGCTGCTCGGCGACGCCTCCACGCTGGGCATGGACTGACCGTGGACTGAAGCGCCGCGCGCCCGCCGCGGCCTTACCATGCCTGGAATACAGAGACGGGCAGATCGCACCCGAAATCATTTAAACTCACCGCCACAGTCCGCGGCGCACCGTCCGCATCCGAACATCACCGGCAGTCGATGCGCTACTCCGTAGAAATCAGGAAGTTCCTTTATAGCCAATACTTCTACGGCGGCTTGCGCATCGCGGTCGGCATCTCGCTTCCGGCCATCCTGTGCCTGTTCGTCTTCGACAAGAGCGATCTGGGCTTCACCATCTCGACCGGCGCGCTCGGCGCCTGCGTGGTCGACATGCCGGGCCCGCTCAAGTACAAGCGCAACGAGATGCTCGCGTGCAGCGTGATCGGTTTTCTCTCCGCTTATGCCACGGGCCTCGCCACCTTCAGCCCGGTCGCGCTCTGGGCCGCCGTCGTGCCGCTCACCTTCGTGCTCTCGCTGATCGTCGTCTACGGCAACCGCTGGCCGCAGATCAGCTTCGCCACGCTGTTCATGATGGTGATGACGCTCGAGGACCATTTCACGCCGCACCAGGCGCTCGTCAATGCGCTGTGGATCCTGCTGGGCGGCCTCTGGTACACGGGCTGGTCGACGCTCGTGAGCCGTCTGATGGTCGACCGCATCGAGCAGCAGGCGATCGCCGAGAGCGTGTTCGCGTGCGCCGACTATCTGCTCGCGCGCGCGCAGTTCTTCGACCTCGATAACGATCTCGACGAGTGCTACCGCAACCTCGTCGCCAAACAGATCGCGGCGGTCGAGCGCCAGGACGCGGCGCGCGACATCGTGCTGCGCAATCTGCCCAAGTTCAGGAGCGGCAAGATCGATGCGCGCCGCGCGATGCACTTCAACCTGTTCATCAACACGGTCGATCTGCACGAGCTGTTCGTGGGCGCGCACACCGACTACCCGCTCGTGCGCAACACCTTCGGCGGCTCGGACCTGCTCGCGTTCTACCGCGACCTGATCCGCAAGGCCGCGGCCGATCTCGAGGACATCGGCCTCGCCGTGCTGCAAAACGAGGCGCCGCGCGCGCCCGTCAACGTGAAGGCCGAACTGCGCGCGATCGAGTACGAACTCGAACTGCTCAAGAAGCGCGATCTGCCGGCTGAAGACCCCGAGGCCTGGACGGCGATCTCGTCCTCGTTCCGCCGCATCTGGAGCGCGACGCGCCTGATCGACCGCATGCGCCGCAACCTCGCGAACGACGTGCCCACCACGGAGACGGAGCTGCGCATCGACGAGGCGCTCGAACGCTTCGTGACGAGCCGGCGCGTGCCCTTCCTGCAGATTTTTTCGAATCTCACGATGGCCTCGCCGAGCTTTCGCCACGCGCTGCGCGTGACGATCGCCGTGGCCGTGGGCTTCTGGCTCGGCCGTCTGCTGCCGCTCACGAACGCCTACTGGATCGTGATGACGAGCATCATCATTCTGAAGCCCGGCTACTCGCTCACGCGCCAGCGCAACGCGCAGCGTATCGTCGGCACGCTGATCGGCTGCGTGGCGAGCATCGCGCTGATCCTGCTCGTGAAGCAGCCGCTCGTCTTGCTCGTCTCGATGTTCGCGGCGATGGTGATGAGCTACAGCCTGCTGCTCTTCAACTACACGGCGAGCGTGGTGTTCACCTCGGCCTATGTGCTGCTGATGTTCCATCTGCTCGCACCGGGCAATATGCGCATCATCGGAGAGCGCGCGATCGACACCGTCGTCGGCTGCATGATCGCGATTGGCGCGAGCCATCTGTTCCCGTACTGGGAATACCGGCTGATGGGCAAGCTCGTGAACGACATGATCGCCGCGACACGCAGCTATCTGGAAGCGAGCTGGTGGTGGAGCGGACGCACGCGCAACGCGCAGCCCGCGTTCGCGCGGCCGGCACCCACCGAAGCGGCCGCGCGGGTGCCGGCGTTCGCGACGGCTTCGAGCGGCGCGCCCGTGGTGGAGGTACCGGTGGCGGAGGTGCCGGAGCACGCAGCATCTCGCGACATGGCGCAAGCCGCGAAAATCGCAGGGACCGCACAAGCCGCGCGCGCCGATGAACAAGCCGCTGAACTAGCCGACGTCGCGCTCGAAGCCGAAACACAGCCGCCAGCCGCGAGCGGCCAAACCGCGTCGACGGGTAGCGCCAAGGCGTCCGCTAAAGCCGGCCAGACAAATACGCAAGCCAGCGCCACACCATCGACATCGGCGGGCGCCGCGGTCCCCGCGCTCGCGCGCGACTTCCGCTACCGGCTTGCGCGCAAGAACGTGCACATCGCCTTCGCCAATCTCGGCCAGGCGTTCCAGCGCATGATGCTCGAACCGAAGTCGGCGCAAAAGTTCGTGCCCGAGCTCAACGACCTGCTCGTGCGCGGCCACGTGCTGGCCTCGCAGATCACGGCCACGGCGCCGCTGTTGCGCGATACGGCCAATGCGCCGCCGGGCGCGAGGCTCGATGCGCTCGAACGCGCGCTCAACTGCGTGCGCGAGAACCTGGTCGCCGCCGAGGCGGGCACGCCGATCCCCGACGATCAAACCGAGATCACGAAGCGCGAGACCCGCGAACTCGACACGATGGTGGTGGAGACGGAGCGCGCGCTCGGCCCCGCCAGCGAATTCGCGCAGGACGTAAAGCTGCTCGCGCATCACTGCAAGCAGATGCTCGCGGCGTCCTGGATCCTTCGCAGGGACGCGAGCGTGATCCGGCTTCCCGAAGAGTGAAAACGCGACGGCGGCCAGCTATGCCGCCGCCGTTTCTAGCCGCGCCGGCGCTCAGCGCGCCGGGCTGCGCATCGCCACGCTGACCTCACTGCGCCGCGGCGCTCGCTGCGCTGGCCGTTGCGCTCGCAGCGGCACTCGTGGCCTGTGCGCCGACGGTCTCGTCGTACTCGCGCTTGCTGCGCATCGCGTTGAAGAGCACGGTCCCGATCACGATGAGCACCACCACCACCATCATCACGGCAACGCCAAGGGTGGGGTTCTTCTTGCGCGGTTCGTTCATGGATCGTGCCTGTTCCGGAGATGAAAAGAGAAACGGGCATTCTACGCCGCAGCGCCTTGCAGACGGCTTGCGGGCAAAATTACGATGCGAATTTCCATGCGCATCCCGATGCATCTAGCCGCTGCCCGATGCCGGTAGCCGCTCAAACGCCGCGCACCGGCAACGCCGTCGAATACTTGATCTGCTCCATCGCAAAGCTGGAGCTCACGTCGAACAGCGGCACGGCGCGAATCAACTGCTTGTAGACGCGGTCGTAGTCGTCGATATCGGAGACCACCACGCGCAGCAGATAATCGGTCTCGCCGCTCATGCGATACGCCTCGACGATCTCGGGAATCTCCTGCACCGCGCGCGTGAAGGTCTGCGCCCACGCCTCGGTGTGCTGATTGGTGCGCACGGCGACGAACACCGTCGTGCCCACGCCGAGCTTCTTCGGATCGCACAGCGCCACCTGGGCGCGGATCACACCGGTTTCCTTGAGTCGCTGCACCCGCTTCCAGCACGGGGTCTGCGAAAGATTCACGCGCTGCGCCAGTTCCGCGACCGGCATGGTCGCGTCTTGCTGCAACAGCTCTACCAGCTTTCTATCGATGATATCCATTCTCATTCTCCCCGTCGTATAGAAATTTCTTCTATCTTACGCCGCAACGGGGAAAAAGAATGGAAACTCTTTCTCGGGGCCGAACGCTATAACTCTTTTGTTAGAACGACGACAAAAGAGACCCGCGATGAACGCCCCTTCCGAACCCCTGCTGCTTGAGGCCATTCGTGCCTCTGGCATGGCCGACGTGGCCGGCACGGCTCATGAGCATGCTGATGCCGTCGCGCGCTTGTGCGCCGCGCTCGATGCGGCCTTCGATGCGTTCCATACACAGGGCACGCTGGGCGCGTCCACCGATCCGTCGCGCTGCGGGGCCTTTGCGCGCGGTGTGCGCGCCGCGCTCGCCCAGGCGCTGGCCGACCCGGCACTCGTCACGGCCGCGCAGCGCAAAGGTAGTGTCGAGACGTATCGGCGCCATCTAATCGCGGCCGATCCGCATGGACGCTACGCGGTCGCCGCGCTAGTCTGGCAGCCGGGCCATGCGAGCCCGATTCACGCGCATCACACGTGGTGCGGCTATGCGGTGCTCGAAGGGACCTTGACCGAAACGCTCTATGCGTGGAACGAAGCGCGCCAGGGCGCCGACGCGGTACGCGCTCACCCGCGCGCGGCAGGCGCCATCAGCTTCGGTGGGCGCGGGCGCACGAACATTCATCGGCTCTCGAACGACAGCGCTGGAACGTGCGTTTCGCTGCACGTCTATGGGGTATCGGAAGCGCAAATCGCCACGCACGTGAACGACGTCGTGCCGCTCGTATCCGCCGAAGCCTGCGGGTCACCCATCCTCGCCCGATAACGGCAGAACCGAACGCCACTCCCAACGTCCTCCTGGTTTCAGTTGTGTCCGCCGGCCCCGCCTGCGGTTGGAATCTGCGGCGGCGCGCCCTCGGGCCCTGCCGTGGGCGGCGGCGCCGGACGCGGCTCGTGCGAGGCGTCGCGCGTGACGCCACCCGCGAGCGTGTCCGCGTGCGCACCACCGTGAGCGGGCCCGCCGTCCCCCTGCTCCTCCGCGCGCGCCTCGTCGCTCACTTCATCGTCGCCGCTGCGCGAGGACATATGCACCTGCATCTGCGGCACCGGCATCTCGATGCCGGCCTCGTCCATATGGCGCTTGAGCCGCGCATTGAACGCGCGCGCCACGCTCCACTGCTGCAGCGGACGCGTCTTGATCTGCCCTTTCACGACCATCCAGTTCGGCTCGAAGCGGTCGAGCCCCCAGACTTCGACCGGGCCCAGAATCTCGCGCCGGTAACGGAAATCGGCGACGAGCTCGGCGCCCGTCTCGCGAATGATGCGCGTGACCGTATCGAGATCGACCGAGAACGGCACGCGCACGTCGAACACCGCGAACGCGAAATCGCGCGAGAGGTTCTTCACGATCTTGATCTGCGAAAAAGGAATCGAGTGGATCGCGCCCTGCCCGTCGCGCAGCCGCACCGTGCGGATCGACAGATGCTCGACCGTGCCCGCATGGCCGTTGTCGAGATCGATCCAGTCGCCCACCGAGATCGTCTCTTCGATGATGATGAACAGGCCCGTGATGAGGTCGGTCACGAGCGACTGCGCGCCAAAGCCGATCGCGAGGCCGATCACGCCCGCGCCCGCAAGCAGCGGCGTCACGTTGATGCCGAGATTCGCGGCGGTGACGATGCCCGCAACCGTGAGGATCGTCACGAGCAGCGCATTGCGCACGAGCGGCAACATGGTCCGCGCCCGCGTGCTGGGCGCGCGGCCCTTGGTGCGCGGGCTGCCTGGATTGAGCGCTTCGAGGATCGCGGTGTCGAGCACGATCCACACGAGCCACGCGAGAAACACGGTCGCGAGAATCGCGAAGATCGCGTGAGCGATGCCGCGCGCGGCCACGCTCGCCTCGATGATCGCTGCGAGCGAGATGTCCCACAGACGCGCGCACGACTCGAAATACGCGAGCCACACGAACAGCACGAGCAGCGTGCCCACGAAGCGCAGGAGGCGGCGCAGGTAGGGCGAGCGGCGCCGCACCCGCATGGGGTCGGGCCGCGTGATGCGCATGATTACGGCCGAGAGGAAGAACGCGAGCACGAGCAAAAGCGCCGTGACGACGGAGATCTGCAGCACGTTCTCGTTGCTGCTCAGGCCGCCGAGCGTCGCGACGATCGACGCGGCGGCGAGCAGCAGCATCGGCAATTGCCAGAGCGAGGCGAGCACATCGAAGATTTCGGTGAGCGCCTTGTGGTCGTGGCGCAGGGTGTAGCTGCGGTTGCGAATCAGATGCGCGACCGGGCGCCGGAACGCGATCGCGAACACGGCCGTGAGCACGGCGGCGGTCATGTTCGCGAAGGTCGAGACCAGCGCCGCGAGACTCACGCCTAGCTGATGCGCGACTTCGAAATTGGTGGCGGCGTCGCCGAGCGCCGCGAGCACGCCGATCGCAAACAGCAGGCGGCGCGAGTCGCGAATCAGCACGTACACCGCCACGCGACGATGCCCCGCGCCGAACAGCGAGAACATGATCAGGCAGATCGCCGAAAACACCGCGCCCGCGACCATGGCGTAGGCGATGACGACGCCCACCGTGCGCCCGAGCGCCTGGGGCAGCGAGCGCTCGACCACGAACGCGCCGACGAACGCGACGGCCCATGGCGCCACGCGGTGCAATGCGAAGAAGACCAGTTCGAGCGTGGTGGGATTGGGCCGCAGCCCCGTCGCCATCGACAGGCGCCGCAACAGCCGGCGCTCGAGCCAGCGCAGCACGGCGGCGCACGCGCCCCAGCCGAGCAGCATCGCGAACGCGTCGAAGACGATGCGCCCCGGACTCTCGCCCTCGCCGCCCGATGCGAGCGCGTAAAGCTCCACGCCGGCCGCGCTGAAGCGGCCAGCCCAGTAATGGAGCGGACTGCGTCCGCGCCGCGCGTCAGACTCGACCGAAGCAAGACCCGAGGCAATCGCGCCAAGCAGGCCCGAGGTGGCCTCGGCGGCGCCGGAGGCCGGCGCGGGCGCGACATTCTGCGAGGCGCTGCGCAGCTTCTTGAGCTGGGAGACGAGCGCATTGCGCTGGCGATCGTTATCGAGCGTGGCGATCACGCTGTCGAGCGAACGTGTGAATTCGGCCTGGCTCGCCGCCGAGGGCGCGGAAGCCGCCTGCGCCGCCGAGGCGCCCGATGCCGCCGCCGGCGCACCCGTGATGAGGCTCTGCAACGCGGGCAGCACCGGCACGGGAGCAGCCGCGGGGCCGGCTGCGCGCGCGTTCACGGGCAGGCCCGCGGCGAGGCAAAGCGCAACCCATACGCATAGCACGAATGCGTGGCGCCACATCCCGCGCAGGCGATGCGTCGTGCCGGCGGCGCGTGGATACGGCCCGCCATTCGTCGCCAAGGACGCGAGGGCCGGTTGCGCGCCCGCATCGTCCTGTCCGGAGCGTGAAATCATGACGAAGGGGCAAGATCAGAACGCTTCAGTGTAGCCGCAGTCGGCGCGGGCACGCTCCGCGTGTGCTTAACAGAACACAAGCGTCATGCAGGCGTCATGCAAGCGGAATGGCGGCCCGGCGCGTTTCGTTGCGCGCCGGGCCGCCCGTTGCGGTCGGGGCATCGGACCGCTGCCCCGCCGCTTGCCCACTGATCGAGCCGCTGCGCCGTTCAATAAGCCACGGTTGCGATCTCGCGGATGAAACGGCCCTGCTCCAGCTCGTCGACGAACGCGACGGCATAGTCCTCGGCGGAAATACGGCTTTCTCCGCGCGCATCGACGATCAACGTATTGGCGCCCGTGCGGAACGTGCCGGTGCGCTCGCCCGGCGCGATCAGCGCGGCGGGCGCGAAGAAAGTCCAGTCCAGATCCGTCACCGCGCGGTATTGGTTGAACGCGAGCCGATGCGCGAGCGCGATCGGCTTGTAGGCATCGGGGAAGCCTTCGGTATCGACGAGTTGCACGCCCGGCGCGACTTCGAGCGAGCCGGCGCCGCCCACCACCACGAGGCGCTTGAGGCCTGCGGCACGCGTGCCTTCGATGAGCGCGCGCGTCGCCGTCTGGAGGTCGTCGAGTTCGCTCGCGGGCGGCGCGTAGGCGCTCGCGACCACGTCGTGGCCGCGCACCGCCGCTGCCACGTTCGCGGCGTCGAGCACATCGGCCTTCGCGGCCTGGACGTTGGGCGCCGCCGCGACGCGCTCGGGCTGACGCACCAGCGCGCTCACCTGATGGCCGCGCCGTGCCGCTTCCGCGGCAATGCGCGAGCCGATCATGCCGGTTGCACCAAACAAGGCGATCTTCAGTGACTTGCTCATATCCTTACTCCTGTACGAAACATTTATGTAACTATATTAGTTACAGTTAAGGGTCCAAAAAACGGGGCCATGCCCCGTCAGGTACTTATCTGCACTCGTCTACACCTGCGCAGCTTCAACTTCGTCGATCTCACGCGCGGCGCGGCGCCTTCGATACGCGCGCCCGTTCGAGCTTGCGTTCATTGCGCTGCATGTCCTCGACGACGTCAGCGAGCGTGCGTATGGCCAGCGACGCTTCCATCGCGCGCTGCGCATCGTCGATGATGCCGCGCAGCGACGCCTGGATGTGCCGCCCGACCATGCAGGCCGGATTGGGCTCCTCGCGATGCATGGCGAAGAGCTGCGCATCGTCAACCGCGCGGTAGATATCGAGCAGCGCGATCGTGCGCGGCTCGCGCGCCAGCAGCGCCCCGCCGCCCGCGCCCAGTTGCGACGCCGTGAGCCCCGCGTTGGCGAGCATCGTCAGGAGACGCCGGATCAGCGCGGGGTTCGTGTTCACGCTGCCCGCGATGATCTCCGAGGACAGCGGCACGCCCTCCTGCAACGCCAGCAGCGCGAGCACATGGACGGCAAACGCAAAACGGCTACTCGTATTCACAACACACCGGCCGCAGCGATCGCGGCGAGACAAAGTGTAACCATCATAATTACATTAATTCGGCCCGTCAACCGTGGGCGCGCGCGCTCATTGGTTCGACCCCGACGCCTCGCTGGACGCCGCAGCGCTGCTCGCCGCCCAGCGCTGCAACGAGCTGCCCGCCATCGACAAGCCCGTGCCGGTGGCCGCGGCCGCGTTGCCGAGCATCGCGTGGGCCGCGCTCGCCGCCGCTTGCCACTGCCCGCGCGCCTGCGAGGCCATGGCGTCGGCCGAAGCGCTCGCGCTCGCGGCAATCGACGCGCTGGCGCCCGGCTCCTGCGCTTGAGTCTGCGACGCAACTTGCGCCTGTGTCTGTGAGGCCGCCTGATCGAGCTTGCGCTGCGCCGCGTCGAGCTGCTGATTCACATAGCTGGCCGCCTTGTCCAGCGTCTGGGCCGCCTGCGCCGAGGCCTGGCTGGCCGCGAGCTGCGCGGCCTGTTGCGCGGCATCCGCGGACTTCTTGCTCAGATCGGAGACCGTCGCGTTCTGCTTGTCGCAGCCGGCGACAAACGCCACGCACAGCAGAACGGGCGCGATACCCAGCCGTTTCGAAACCTTCAAAGACATAGTCATCCTGAAAAAGACGCCGCCCCGAGCGGCTTGCAAAGATGAAAACGCGGCAATGATACGCTGCCGCGCCGCACGCGCTCTTCTGCGACGAGCGAAAAACCCGCGCGCTCGAACACGGGACGCGCGAGCGCGCTGGCGTCGGTGTCGAGCGTGCTCGCCCCGGCTTCGCGCGCAAGCGCCTCGAAGCGTGCGATGAGCGCGGCAGCGAGGCCGCGGCGCGTCCAGCCCGGCGCGACGTAGAGCATCTCCACGTGGTCGCGGGGAAAAAGCTGGCCAAATGCGACCGGCTCGCCCGCCCACTCGGCAACGAGCGTCACGCCTCGCGCGAGGCGGGCGTCGAACGCGTCGAGGTCGTCGGCCGCCGCGGCCCACGCCGCGCGCTGCCCGGCATCGTAGTGCGGCGCCGTCAGCGTCAGGATGGCGCCGCGAAAGAGCGAGGCGAGCGGCGCCGCATCGCGCTGCGCCATGTAAGCGCGCCACACGATGCGCGAGTCGTGCGGGCTGGAGGGACCGGCCATGCCGGCCTTCGCAAGATCGTCAATCATGCTGGAGTAGACTGCGTGAGCACCCGTTCCGTTCCACTGTCCCGGTAGCGCAACAGCCGCTCAACCCGCAGCACAACCCGCATGGAGCCAAGCGATGGCAGTCAAGAAGATCCTCTTTCTCACCGGCGACTTCGCCGAAGACTATGAAACGATGGTGCCATTTCAGGCGCTGCAGGCCGTGGGCCATCAGGTCGATGCCGTCTGCCCCGGCAAGAAAGCCGGCGAGCGCGTGAAGACCGCGATCCACGACTTCGAAGGCGACCAGACCTATACCGAAAAGCCGGGCCATCAGTTCACGCTGAACGCCAGCTTCGACGCGATCGATCCGCAGCACTACGATGCGCTCGCGATTGCGGGCGGCCGCGCCCCCGAGTATCTGCGCCTGAACCCGAAGGTGATCGAGCTCGTGCGGCACTTCGCGCTCGCGAACAAGCCGGTCGCCGCCATCTGCCATGCGGCGCAGTTGCTCGCAGCCGCCGAGGTCATTCGCGGCAAGCGCATTTCGGCCTACCCGGCCTGTGCGCCCGAAGTGCGGCTCGCCGGCGGCGAATATGCCGATATCGCGATCGACAGCGCCGTGACCGATGCGCCGTTCGTCACCGCGCCGGCCTGGCCCGCGCATCCCGAATGGCTGCGGCAATTCCTTGCGCTGCTCGGCACGCGCATCGAGCCCTGAAGCACCCGCCACGCGCCGCCGCCGTGCGCAGGCGGCGCGTTCGCCGGTCCAACGCGCGCGCATCTGACAATCTTTAACTCACTCACGCGAAGATTCGGACCACTCCGATGCCAGTCAAACCCTGCACTTCCGACAATATCGTTTTGATTGCTGGAATGTGCGGCGATGAATCTGACAGACTGGGTGGTGCTACTTGCGATTGTCTTGATGGCAATCGCGTTCTTTTGCAGGCGTGCGAGCCGGCGCGGAACCTCGGCCGAGCGCGCGCTCCATGCGCGCGGTACGCGCATGCTGCTTCAGGCGGCCATTGCGCTGTGGAGCGCCCTGTTCATGCTCGAGCGGACGCTGGTCTCGCCGGGCAGCTTGCCCATCGGGCGCCTGAATCCTCACGTCACGCTGGCTGTTGTGCTCGCGCTCGTCGTCGCGGGTTGTCTCTGGTCGATTCGCGGCCGTAGCTTGCTCAAGCAACGGCGCATTTTCGCCTACTGAACCGGTGCGCTATCCGAGCGGGCTGCAGCCCGCTCATCGAACTAAATCGCGTGAGCCCTGCGTGATCTATAGATCCGCCAGCGGACCGCCCGCCACCGGAGCACCCGCAACGGCCGCGCTGCCTGACACACTCCCGCTGGTGCCGCCACCGCCGCCATTCCCGGCCACCGACACCACGCGCGCCGCACCTTCGGCCGTACCGTCATCGCCGCGCTCGCGTGCGCGCTCATGCGCCACCACGAGCGCCGCGGCAACTCCCGGCGCCGGCGGCGCGACCGCCAGCGCGTCGGGCAGCGACAGATAAAAGGTCGTGCCCTCGCCTTCGACCGATTCCACCCAGATGCGCCCGCCATGCCGCTCGACCATGCGGCGCACCAGCGCGAGCCCGATGCCCTCACCGGGCGCGACCTTGCCATGCATGCGCTGGAACGCCTGGAACAGGCGCGGCCGCGCGACCTCGGGAATGCCGAGGCCGTTGTCGCGCACATAGAAAATCTGCAGCGTCTCCACGCCCGGCGGCGCGCTGGCCGTGCCGATCTCGACGCGCCCCTCGCGCGCAGGATCGAGATAGTTGAGCGCGTTGCCGATCAGGTTCGCGAACACCTGTTCGAGCGCGGTCGGATCGCCCCACACCGGCGGCAGCTCGCGCACGCTCACCTGCGCGTTGCGCGCGCGCACCGACGCATGCATGGCGTCGACCACGCGCTGCACGAGCTCCTGCACGTGGACGCGCTGACGCCGGTACTCCACGCGCCCCACGCGCGCGAGCCGCAGCAGCGCATCGATGATGTGCGAGGCGCGCAGCACCGCCGTCTGCAGATAGCGCAGCGCCTCGCCGATGTCCTCGTTGATGATCCGCTCGATGCGTGCGCGCGCTTCGGGGCCAAGCGACGAATGCGCCACGCGCTCGCGCAAGTCGTCGCAGGCATGGTTGAGCTCGCGCGAGAAGCCTTGCAGGTTCACGAGCGGCGCGCGCAGGTCGTGCGACACGCTGTGAATGAACATCTCGTTTTCCTGGGTCTGCTGGCGCAGGTCCTCGTTGATGCGCGCGAGCTGCTCGGCGCGCCGCGCGAGATCGGCCTGGAAGCCGAGCCGCAGCCGCTCGGCCTCGACGAGCCGCTGGCTGATCTGATGCAGCATCAGATCGAGCTCGGCGATCTCGTCGTTGCCGGTCGTGAGCGGCGCGAGCGGCTCGTTGCCCGCGAGCCGGCCCGCATTGTCGGACAGCGCGTCGAGCCGCCCGCGCAGGCCGCGCGTGAAGAGCCAGACGGCCAGCGCCACCAGCATGATCGAGCCGATCACCGCGGTCATCACGAGCGACTGCTGCTGCGCGCGCGCCTGCTCGGCGTCGGTCACGCGCATCACGTCGAGGCGGCGCTCCTCGGTCTGGAACGAAGTCACCTGGGCGCGCACGCGGTCGAGCGCGTCGGAGTCCGTGTCGGTGCGAAAGCGCTCGACGAGATCGGCGCGGCGCCCCGAGTGCAGCAGATCTTGAACGCGGTCCGACCACTGGCGATAGCTCTGCACCGCCTGGCGGATCTGCACCGCGCGCTCGACCTGGGACGGGTTGTCGGAGACGAGTTCCGTGAGCTGGTCGATGCGGCGGTCGACGTCCATCCACATCGCGACCGGCGTCGAAAACTGCGTGTCGTCCGCGGCCACAGCACCGCGCAGCCGCACCGACTCGACCAGCACGGGCTCCAGCACGCGTCCCGCCTGCGCGAGCACGGCCTGGCTGTGCTGGCCCCAGAGTTCGGCGCTTTCCGCGTCGGCCTCGGCTTTCACGATGGCCGATAGCAGCGTCAGCTCGAAAACGGCTGGGATCGCGATCAGCAACAGCCCTTTGGTGGTGAGGCGCATTGAATGGCGGTTCGGAACGAACGGACGACTGGGGGAATGAATTCGACCATTATGTCGGCGTTTGCGCCCTGGGTGCGACCTAAGTGCGGCCTGTGTGCTGACCGCGCGACGCTTCTATGCGGGACGATTCACAGGCGCGAATTTCCGCTTCTGCGCGCGGAGTCCCCGCCAAATCTGCAACATCGCCGCAATATTTCGAATGCCCGACAAACCGTTGATACAGAAAGGAAAATCGAATAAATCGCCCTGATCTGGCGCGTCGCCTCACCAATTTGGCGCGCTGGCACTGCAATTGTGCCGCGCAATCCTGCACCCGCAGCGTGCGCACGCATTTCGTGCGCGCAACCACGGCGCACGCAATAGCCGCTCCGGTGCACGCACGCACCGTCAGATAGCCTGCCGGCGGACTGCGCTCACCGGTTTGGCGCAAAGCTGGCCCGCATCTTGCTGAAGATGCGCCTATTTATGCGCCCGGATTGGGCAAAGGGCAGGACGCAAGGATGGACAATCTCAAGACCGGCACCGACACGCTGTTTCTGCTGCTGGGCGCCGCCATGGTGCTCGCCATGCACGCAGGGTTCGCGTTTCTCGAACTGGGCACCGTGCGCAAGAAGAACCAGGTCAATGCGCTCGTGAAGATCCTCGTCGACTTCTCGGTCTCGACGATCGCGTACTTCTTCATCGGCTACACCCTTGCCTACGGCGTGCAGTTCTTCTCGCACGCCGACGTGCTCGCCGAGCACAACGGCTATCAGCTCGTGCGCTTCTTCTTCCTGCTCACCTTTGCGGCGGCAATTCCGGCCATCGTCTCGGGCGGCATCGCCGAGCGCTCGAAATTCAATCCGCAATTGTTCGCGACCTTCGTGATCGTCGGCTTCATCTATCCGTTCTTCGAAGGGATGGTGTGGAACAATCGCCTGCACTTCCAGGACGCGATCACGCATGTGTTCGGCGTGCCGTTCCACGACTTCGCGGGCTCCGTCGTGGTGCACGCGTTCGGCGGCTGGGTCGCGCTGCCCGCTGTGCTGCTGCTCGGGCCGCGCCACGGGCGCTATACGCGCGACGGCCGCGTGGCCGCCCATCCGCCCTCGAACATTCCGTTTCTCGCGCTCGGCGCCTGGGTGCTCGCGGTGGGCTGGTTCGGCTTCAACGTGATGAGCGCGCAGACCATCGACAAGATCAGCGGCCTCGTCGCCGTGAACTCGCTAATGGCGATGGTGGGCGGCACGCTCGCCGCCTGGCTCGCGGGCCGCAACGACCCCGGCTTCACCTATAACGGGCCGCTCGCGGGCCTCGTGGCCGTGTGCGCGGGCTCGGACATCATGCATCCGCTCGGCGCGCTGGCGACGGGCGCGGTGGCCGGCGTGCTGTTCGTCTACATGTTCACCTGCGTGCAGAACCGCTGGCGCATCGACGACGTGCTCGGCGTCTGGCCGCTGCACGGCCTGTGCGGCGCGTGGGGCGGCATTGCGGCGGGGATCTTCGGCGCGCACTGGCTCGGCGGGACCGGCGGCGTCTCGCTCGGCGCGCAGATCGTCGGGACGATCGCGGGCATCGTGATCGCCTCGCTCGGCGGCTTCGTGGTCTACGGGGCGCTGCGCGCCACCGTGGGGCTGCGCATCGATCAGGAGGACGAATACAACGGCGCCGACCTGTCGATCCACAAGATCAGCGCGACGCCGGAGCGCGAAACGGTGGCTTGATGCGTTCAGGCGCGTTGGGACGTGTGGAGACGTGAGGGCGGCGGCTGGATGCATTCCGATGAGGCACGCCGCGCCACCCGCATGGCCCCCGCCGCTCCGCTCGCCGCCTCTCAACCGGCCGCGCCCGCCTTCGGCTCGCGCGCACCGGCTCCGTTGACGAACAGCCTCACGATCGCCCGAAACTCCTTGCGCAACGCGACGCCCGGCGTGCTCAGCCAGCGCAGCAGCGCGGCCAGATAGAGGTGATGGAACCAGATGGCCAGTTGCTCCGGATCGCCCGCCTTGTCCAGCTCGTCGCCCTGCTGCCCCGCCACGATGAGCTGACGCCACATCGCAACGATGTCGCCGCCGCCCTCGCCCGCTTCGCCCTCCCCGTTCCCGATGGCCGAGAAACGATGGCGCAGATACGCCATCAGATACGCTGGATGGCGCTCGCACCATTGCGCCGACGCATCGAGCACGCAACCCACCCTGGAAACGAAACTGCGGCGCCGCGCGACTTCGTGCTGCAGATGCGCGAGGTCGCGCGCCAGCTCCGCTTCGAGCCAGTGCGCGAGCACCGCCTCCTTGGTCGCGAAGTGGTTATAGAGCGTGCGCCGCGCGACATCGGCCCGATCGGCGATTTGCTCCATCGTGACCGCGTCGTAGCCTGCGGCCTCGAATAGCATCGCCGCCGTCGTGCTCAAATGCGCCAGCATCTGCTGACGCTTGCGTGCGCGCCGCCCCTCGTTTTCCGGTATGGCTTCCATGATCGCGCTCATCGGTTAATTTGCACATTGTGCATTATTATACGTCGTACACCCTGTCTGATATCGACACGAACGGCGTCACGCAACCGAAGATCATCCGATGAAGCTCACTGTCGTCACCTACGGAACCGAAGGCGATACGCGTCCGCTCGCCGCGCTCTGCCGGGCGCTCATGGACGCCGGCCACGAAACGCATCTGCTCGCCGACCGCGCCACGCTCGGCTCGGCCGCAGCGCTTGGCGTGAGCGCGTCGGGGCTCTCCGGCGACATCCGCGCGGCGCTCATGCCCGGCGCCACGCTCGGCTCGGTGGTGAGCGGCCACACGCGCTTCAATGCCACGGCGAAGGCGCTCGCCTCGATCGCGAACGCGAGCACGCATGCATGGATGCAGGAAGTGACCGACGCCTCGGCGGGCTGCGACGCCCTCATCGTCTCGGGGCTGGCCGCGTTCGTCGGGCTCTCGGTGGCCGAATACCGGCGCGTTCCGGTGCTCGGCGCGGGCCTCATCCCGCTCACGCCCACGAGCCGTTTCGCGTCGCCGTTCCTGCCGCCCGGCAAGGTGCCGCGCTGGCTCAACCGCGTCAGTCACCGGCTGGTGAACGGCATGCTGTGGCGGGCCTTCCGGCGCGCGACCAACGCGGCGCGCGCAGAGGTCTGCGGCCTCGCGCCGCGCGCCGGGGTATGGACCGATCATCCGATGCTCTACGGCGTCTCGCCGAATCTGCTGCCGCGCCCGCGCGACTGGCCCGCGAATGCCACGGTCTGCGGTCAATGGCGAGCGGCGGCGGGCGACTGGACGCCGCCCGCCCATCTCGCGCACTTTCTTGCCGCGGGCGAACCGCCGCTGTACATCGGCTTCGGCAGCATGGCCGGGTTCGACCGCCAGCAGCTCGTGACGGTGCTGACCGAAGCCGCCGCCGGGCGCCGCGTGGTGTTCTATCCGGGCTGGAGCGGCGTGGATACCGCCTTGCTGCCCGGGAATTTTTGCGTGGTCGGCGAAACGCCACACGACTGGCTCTTCGCGCGCGCGAGCGCGGTCGTCCATCACGGCGGCTCGGGCACGACTCATTCGGCTTGCCGGGCCGGCGTGCCCTCGGTGGTCGTGCCGTTCGCGGGGGACCAGTTCTTCTGGGCGCATCGCGTTGCCGCACTGGGCGTGGCGCCGACCGCCATCGACGGCAGGCGCCTGCGCGCTACGGCGTTGAAAGAGGCGATCGCTTACGCGGAGCGCGACGATGTCAAGGCGCGCGCCGCCGCGCTGGGCCGCCGCATGGGCGAGGAAAAGGGTCTCGCGACGGCGGTGGATGAAGTGGAGAGGTTGCTTGCGCAACATCATTAACCGGTGCGTGGCAAACATTGTCCGATGGCGAACGCATTGCCCCATACGGCCCACGACAATCCTGCCGTGAGCTATCGATCCATTTCCACGCGGCGAACCTCGCCTTTCTCGACCGGAAGGCAGCCTTTGCGCACGGCGACGCGAGCACTGTCCGATGCGGCACGCGGCGCGTCCGCCGACGGTGCCGAAACCGCCGGATGTGCCGAAGCGCCGGGTACCGATGAAACGGCAGGGGCCGATGAAACCGCGGGAGCTGAAGCCCCAGCGTGCGGAGATCCCGCGGATACAGAAGACGCCGCACTTCCGGCCGCGGCCCGCGTGCCATCATTGGGCCAGGTGCACAAGAGCAGGATGTCCCCCATGTGATATCGCTCGTACGCATCGAAGAGCGCCGGAGGTTCCGTCTCGACGGTGGAATGATGGACGTTCCGTCCGTCTCCTGCCGTACCGGCTTGCGCTTCGCTGGCAGACAGATTCCTGGCTGCTGAAGCGTCTGCCGAAGCAAATGTGAACCCCACCATTTCATACAACGCCCGGCGCTCGGGCTTTTCGAGCACATACTGGTGGGGCGTTCGACCGAAAACGGAAACCGCGCCGAGCGAAAGCGAATCGAGCGGCAACAGCGTCTTGGCGGGAAACAACGAGCAGGCCGCCAAACCATCAAAAGCACGAGCCAGGCTACTTCTTTTACGCTGGTCTTCGCGTTACCGGTGGCGCGGTAGCAAGCCGCATAGCGGATGCCGACAACCATGCCCGGCAGCGTGACGGCGCAAAGCATCAACACCAGGGGGATGGTGACGTCGCTGGCACCGATGTCGGGATTGATTTCCACGAATACGCACGCGGCCAGCGACGAAAAAAGGCAACCGACCGCCAGTTGCAGGCCCCGTCCCGTATCCGCGAGGACCCGGCCTGCGCGCGCCCAGGTGAACACTCGACACACCCTGGCGAACGCTCGACACACCCACGAATCAGACCCACCCTGTTGAGGCGAGTCCGGCTTGCGTCCGATGCTTTTGAGCCGTGCCCACAGAAGCCGAAATCTACCGTCGCGTCCTCCGGTTAACGCACCAGCCAGGCTATCAAACAGGTTGCGGCGCCCCCACCAATGGAGCAGCACCGACGCTGCAGCCGCGGCGCCAAAGAACACTACGATGCCAGACTGGAAATTCTCGCTCAGGCTGTGGATCTGTTTGCGCGCAACTTCCGGAACTGGCTTTGCGTCGCCCGAACCGAGCATGACGCCGGCGAGTATGACGAGCCAGCCAAGATGCAGGACCAGCACGAACCATCCAAAGCGGCGCGGGATCGACGCAGGCTGCCCATAGGAATGTGCGACGAAATTGGTCCAGTAGGCGCTGCCATACATCGTGATCACCAGGGATGCCAGCACCACGATCGACGAGCCGACGACCAGCGCCACGCCGGTCTTTGACGCAAGCGATGGTTGCAGCAATTCCGGCCAGCCGATCCGCTGCAAATACACATAAAGCGCGATAGCACCGACCAGAGAGACAATAAAACCCAGCGCTGCAACTGGCTTGAAGATCTCCCACGCAACGTCCTTTATCGACGTTGGCGTTGCGGATTTCGCCGCACCCTCTCCATCGTGCTCTGGAGCTTCACTGTCTTTCTGGTTGTCCCCCGGCCGCTCACCGGCGTTCTCATCCTCGTCGCCATTCACATCTGCCATACCGTTTTTGTCGTTTATTCGCTGAATCGGGCAGTCTACGGCAACGCCTGGCGATTTGACTGCGGCCTGCCATTTCCATGGCAAAACGAAAAAAAAGCGCCACGTGTGAACGTGACGCTTTGAAAAGTTCTAGCCATTCCGAGGGCCGTGCTAGAACCTGAGAGCCGGTATTCGACGATCGGGCCGGGCAGCCGAATTATGCGAAATGCATATACCGAGATACTTAAAAACCCCGCAAGGCTCGCGGGGTTCTCGGTTCAGGCCGCTATGCGAAACCGTTGCCAGACAATTCGAGGCGATTGGCGCTATGAAAAATCCGCAGTACCAGAAGCCTTCGAGATCGCGTCGAAAGTGAGTTGAATTTTTTATCCAGATGCTGACTAAGTCAAGCAAAATCTCGCCAGAATACGCGAACTATCAAACATTTCTCCGCAATTTCTCTAGTTCTCGCTACGACCCGAGCTTTGTCGGGTCAACGCGTAGGGAAGCTGTAACCGCCGTAACGTCTCGAAAGATACGGTACTGGACTGTAACGGAGGCACCGACGTAGCATCATGCTTTTTGGCTGCATCGGCTCCGGCCCCGACATCGTTCAGCCTCGCGCGGGCCGCTGCAGACACCGTTGCGCCGCGAGCGCGCGTGGCGCCATCGAGGGTCCGGCAAGATGCGGCAACGCTGCCGGCAGCCCAAATCGTCAGGCGCATCAAGCAAGTCAGGCGTCGAAGGCTGGCGACGCCCAGCCAGCCAGCGCCCGACAAGCACCTGACATCAACCTTGCGCGCATCTCGCGTAGCATCGCGTCATACGTGAGCGAGCGTGGGCTGCGGGAGGCGACGCACGCCGCGCCGGACCCACTGCAGCCGACCGCGGCCGACCGCAACAAATCGCAACAAATCGCGGCCAACCGCTCGCGCACCCAACCAATCCGCTCAACCGACAAGCACGTCACCGAATTTGTTACCGACCTGACCGATGGATAAAGAAGAAAAGCGCCCGGATTCCCCTCGTCGAGATACGCCGCCCGCGTCCGCCCCTGCCCCTGTCCCTGCGGGCGGCCCGGCGCCGCGCAAGAGCCGCGGCAAGCTGATCGCGCTCGCCATCGTGCTGATCGTCGCCGCCATCGTGCTGTGGCGCTGGCAGCCGTGGAACAAGAACCCGGGTAGCGCGGGCGGCTCCACGGCCGCAAGCGGCGGCCGCATGCGCCACGGCGGCCCCGGCGCGATGGCGAACATGCCGCAGCCCGTGAGCGCGGCAACCGCCACGGCCGGCGACATGCCCATCGTCATCACCGCGCTCGGCACGGTCACGCCGCTCGCCGACGTCACGGTGCGCACGCAACTTTCCGGCACGCTGCAGAGCGTGAACTTCGAAGAAGGCCAGATGGTCAAGAAGGGCGACGTGCTCGCGCAGATCGACCCGCGCCCCTACCAGATCTCGCTCGCCAACGCCGAAGGCCAGCTCGCGCGCGATCAGGCGCTGCTCGCCACCGCCCGCCTCGACCTCAAGCGCTACCAGACGCTGCTTTCGCAGGACTCGATCGCGAGCCAGCAGGTGGATACGCAGGCCTCGCTCGTGAAGCAGTACGAGGGCACGGTGAAGTCGGACCAGGCCAACATCGACACCTACAAGCTCGACCTCACCTATGCGCGCATCACGGCGCCGGTGTCGGGACGCGTGGGCCTGCGCCAGGTCGATCCCGGCAACTACGTCACGCCCGGCGACACCAACGGCATCGTCGTGCTCACGCAGCTCCAGCCGATCAGCGTGATCTTCACGACCTCGGAAGACAATCTGCCCGGCATCATGAAGCCGTTGCGCGCGGGCACGAAGATGTCGGTCTCGGCCTACGACCGCAGCAACACCACGCTGCTCGAAAGCGGCTTCCTGCAGACCATCGACAACCAGATCGACACCACGACCGGCACCGTGAAGCTGCGCGCGAGCTTCACCAACGACGACCAGTCGCTGTTCCCGAATCAGTTCGTCAATGCGCGCCTGCTCGTCGACACGATCCACAACGCCGTGATCGTGCCCACCTCGGCCGTGCTCAACGGCTCCCAAGGCGCGTACGTCTATGTGATCAAGCCCGACAACACCGTGACCGTGCGGCTCGTGAAGGTCGGCCCCGTGGACGCCGAACGCACCAGCATCGCCTCGGGCCTCGCCGTGGGCGAGCGCGTCGTGACCGACGGCTCGGACCGCCTGCGCGAAGGCTCGAAGATCACGATTCCGGCCGAGCATCCCAGGCACGCGTCGGGCGCCAAGGGCGCATCCGGCGCACGAGGCGCGTCGTGGGCCGGTGCGGCCTCAGGCGCGCACCACGGCCATCGCCGCCACGCGTCCGGCGCTGAGGGCCAGTAAGCCGCATGAATCCCTCCCGCGCCTTTATTCTGCGTCCGGTCGGCACGGCGCTGCTCATGGCGGCAATCATGCTGGTCGGCCTCGTCGCACTGCGTTTCCTGCCGCTTTCCGCGCTGCCCGAAGTCGATTACCCGACCATCCAGGTACAGACTTTCTATCCGGGCGCGAGCCCGGACGTGATGACGTCCTCGGTCACGGCGCCGCTCGAGCGCCAGTTCGGGCAGATGCCGTCGCTGAACCAGATGTCGTCGCAAAGCTCGGCGGGCGCCTCGGTCATCACGCTGCAGTTCAGCCTCGACTTGCCGCTCGACGTGGCCGAGCAGGAAGTGCAGGCCGCCATCAACGCGGCCGGCAACCTGCTGCCTTCGGACCTGCCCGCGCCGCCGATCTACGCGAAGGTCAACCCCGCCGACGCGCCCATTCTGACGCTCGCGATCACCTCGAAGACGCTGCCGCTCACGCAGGTCCAGGACCTCGCCGACACGCGTCTCGCGCAGAAGATCTCGCAGGTCGCGGGCGTGGGCCTCGTGAGCCTCACGGGCGGCCAGCGCCCCGCCGTGCGCATCCAGGCGAACCCGCGCGCGCTCGCGGCCTATGGCCTGAATCTCGACGATTTGCGCACGAGCATCTCGAATCTCAACGTCAACACGCCGAAGGGCAACTTCGACGGGCCGACGCGCGCCTACACGATCAACGCCAACGACCAGTTGACGGACGCCGACGCGTATAAAGACGCCGTGATCGCCTACCGCAACGGCCGCCCGGTGATGCTCACGGACGTCGCGAACATCGTGCAGGGCGCCGAGAACACCAAGCTCGGCGCCTGGGTCAACGACACGCCCGCGATCATCCTGAACGTGCAGCGCCAGCCGGGCGCCAACGTGATCCAGGTGGTGGACAGCATCAAGGCGGTGCTGCCGCAGCTCCAGGAAGCGCTGCCCGCCTCGCTCGACGTGCAGGTCGTCACCGACCGCACCACCACGATCCGCGCCTCGGTGCGCGACGTGCAGTTCGAATTGCTGATGTCGGTGGTGCTGGTGGTGCTGGTGATGTACCTGTTCCTCGCCAACATCTACGCGACGGTGATCCCGAGCCTTTCGGTGCCGCTCTCGCTGATCGGCACGCTCGCGGTCATGTACCTGTGCGGCTTCTCGCTCGACAATCTCTCGCTGATGGCGCTCACCATCGCAACGGGCTTCGTCGTGGATGACGCCATCGTCATGATCGAGAACATCGCGCGCTATGTCGAGGATGGCGAAACACCGCTCGAAGCCGCGCTCAAGGGTTCGAAGCAGATTGGCTTCACGATCATTTCGTTGACCGTATCGCTCATTGCCGTGCTGATTCCGCTGCTCTTCATGGGCGACGTGGTGGGCCGGCTCTTCCACGAATTCGCGATCACGCTCGCCGTGACCATCGTGATCTCGGCCGTGGTCTCGCTCACGCTCGTGCCGATGATGTGCGCGAAGATGCTGCGCCACACGCCGCCGCCCGAGAGCCATCGCTTCGAGGCGCGCGTGCATGGTTTCTTCGACTACATCATCGGCCGCTACGGCGTCGCGCTCGAATGGGTGCTCGCGCGCCAGCGGCTCACGATGATCGTGTTCGCGATCACGCTCGTGCTCACCGGCATCCTCTACGTGGTCGTGCCCAAAGGCTTCTTCCCCGTGCAGGACACCGGCGTGATCCAGGCGATCACGCAGGCGCCGCAATCGGTCTCGTATGCGTCGATGGCCGAGCGCCAGCAGGCGCTCGCCAACGAGATCCTCAAGAACGAGAACGTGGAGAGCCTCACCTCGTTCATCGGCGTGGACGGCAGCAACATCACGCTCAACAGCGGACGCATGCTCATCAACCTGAAGCCGCGCGACGACCGCAGCGAGACGGCGAGCCAGATCATCCGCGACCTCCAGCAATCAGTTTCGCACCTCTCGGGCGCGACGCTCTACATGCAGCCGGTGCAGGATCTCACGATCGACTCGACCGTGAGCCCGACGCAGTACCAGTTCATGCTCACGACGCCCAACATCCAGGACTTCACGACCTGGGTGCCCAAGCTCGTGCGCCGGCTGCAACAGGCACCGGAGCTGGCCGACGTGGCCACCGACCTCCAGGACCAGGGCAACTCGGTGTTCATCGAGATCGACCGCGCGAGCGCGGCGCGCTACGGCATCACGCCCGCGACCGTCGATAACGCGCTGTACGACGCGTTCGGCCAGCGCATCATCTCGACGATCTTCACGCAGTCGAACCAGTACCGCGTGATTCTCGAAGCCGACCCGGTGATGCAGCACTACACCGATTCGCTGAACTCGATCTACCTGCCCTCCTCCACCTCGACCACGGGCCAGGTGCCGCTCTCGGCCATCGCGAAGTTCCATGAGCGGCCCGCGCCGCTGCTCGTCACGCACCTCTCGCAGTTCCCGGCCACGACCATCTCGTTCAACCTCGCGCCTGGCGCGTCGCTGGGCGCGGCGGTCAAGGCGATCCAGCAAACGGAGAAGGACATCGGCCTGCCGGGCTCGTTCCAGACGCGCTTCCAGGGCGCGGCGCTCGCGTTCCAGGCATCGCTTTCCAACGAGCTGTTCCTGATCCTCGCGGCCATCGTGACGATGTATATCGTGCTGGGCGTGCTCTACGAGAGCTTCGTGCATCCGATCACGATTCTCTCGACGCTGCCTTCAGCCGGGATCGGCGCGCTGCTCGCGCTCATTTTGACGGGTCACGATCTCGACATCATCGGCATCATCGGCATCGTCCTGTTGATCGGCATCGTGAAGAAGAACGCGATCATGATGATCGACTTCGCGCTCGACGCCGAGCGCAACGAAGGCAAGCCGCCGCGCGAGGCGATCTATCAAGCGTGCCTGCTGCGCTTCCGCCCGATCATGATGACGACGATGGCGGCGCTCCTGGGCGCGCTGCCGCTCATGCTCGGCACCGGCGCGGGCTCGGAGCTGCGCCGGCCGCTCGGCATCGCGATCGCGGGCGGCCTGATCGTGAGCCAGGCGCTCACGCTCTTCACCACGCCCGTGATCTACCTCGCGTTCGACCGCATCGCGACACGCATGCGCGAGCGCTTCGGCGGCGGTTCGCACAACGCACCACCCGCACCGCCCTCGCCTTCGTCGACGGAGCACTGACGCGATGAATCTCTCGCGCCCGTTCATCAACCGCCCCGTCGCCACCACGCTGCTCGCGATCGGCATCGCGCTCGCGGGCCTGTTCGCGTTCGGAAAGCTGCCCGTCGCGCCGCTGCCGCAAGTGGACTTCCCCACCATCTCCGTGCAGGCGTCGCTGCCAGGCGCGAGCCCGGAGACCGTGGCGACCAGCGTGGCGAGCCCGCTCGAACGCCATCTGGGCTCGATCGCCGACGTCACCGAGATGACCTCGCAAAGCTCGGTGGGCAGCACGCGCATCACGCTGCAATTCGGCCTCAATCGCGACATCGACGGCGCCGCGCGCGACGTGCAGGCCGCCATCAACGCCGCGCGCGCCGACTTGCCGACGAGCCTCAGGCAGAACCCGACCTACCACAAGGTCAACCCCGCCGACGCGCCCATCCTGATCCTCGCGCTCGCCTCGCCCACGCTCAGCGCGGGCCAGCTCTACGACTCGGCGGCCACGGTGCTCCAGCAATCGCTCTCGCAGGTGGACGGCGTGGGCGAAGTCGACGTGAGCGGCTCGGCCAACCCGGCCGTGCGCGTGGAGCTCGAACCGCATGCGCTGTTTCATTACGGCATCGGTCTGGAGGACGTGCGCGCGGCGCTCGCCTCGGCCAACGCGAACAGCCCGAAGGGCGACATCGAGTTCGGCCCGCAGCGCTTCCAGCTCTACACCAACGACCAGGCGAGCAAGGCGAGCCAGTACAAGGACCTCATCATCGCCTACCGCAACGGCGCGGGCGTGAAGCTCTCCGACGTGGGCGAAGTGGTCGACTCGGTCGAAGACCTGCGCAACCTCGGCCTCGCCAACGGCAAGCGCTCGGTGCTCGTGATCATCTACCGCCAGCCCGGCGCGAACATCATCGAGACCGTGGACCGCGTGATCGCGATGCTGCCGCAACTGAAGGCCTCGTTGCCCGCCGACGTCGAGGTGATTCCCGCCTCGGATCGCTCGGTCACGATCCGCGCGTCGCTCAAGGACACCGAGCACACGCTCATGATCGCCGTGGCGCTCGTGGTGATGGTGGTGTTCCTGTTCCTGCGCAACTGGCGCGCGACGCTGATCCCGAGCGTGGCCGTACCGATCTCGATCATCGGCACCTTCGCGGCCATGTACCTGATGGGCTTCTCGCTCGACAACCTCTCGCTGATGGCGCTCACCATCGCGACGGGCTTCGTGGTCGACGACGCCATCGTCGTGCTCGAGAACATCTCGCGGCACATCGAGAACGGCGTGCCGCGCATGAAGGCGGCGCTGCTCGGCGCACGCGAAGTGGGCTTCACGGTGCTCTCGATCAGCGTCTCGCTGGTGGCCGTGTTCCTGCCCATCTTGCTGATGGGCGGCATCGTCGGGCGGCTGTTTCGCGAGTTCGCGCTCACGCTTTCGCTCGCGATCGCAGTGTCGCTCGTGATCTCGCTCACGCTCACGCCGATGATGTGCTCGCGCCTGCTCGAGCAACCGCAGGACAAGAAACAGGAAGGCCGCTTCGGGCAGTGGCTCGAGCGCGGCTTCACGCACCTGCATCGCGGCTACGAGCACTCGCTCGGCTGGGCGCTCGAACATCCGCGCCTGATCCTGCTGACGCTCTTTGCCACCATCGCGCTGAACGTCGTGCTCTACGTGTTCATTCCCAAGGGCTTCTTTCCGCAGCAGGATACGGGGCGGCTCGTGGGCGGCATCCAGGCCGACCAGTCGACCTCGTTCCAGGCGATGAAGGGGAAATTCGCCGAGATGATGAAGATCGTCGGCGAGAATCCGGCCGTCGATCAGGTGGTGGGCTTCACGGGCGGACGCGCGACCAACTCGGGCTTCATGTTCGTCTCGCTCAAGTCCAAGAGCGAGCGCAAGCTCTCGGCCGACCAGGTGATCGCCCAGCTGCGCGGGCCGCTCTCGCACGTGGCGGGCGCGCGCACCTTCCTGCAGAGCGTGCAGGACATCCGCGTGGGCGGGCGGCAATCGAACGCGCAGTATCAGTTCACGCTGCTCGCCGACAACACCGCCGATCTCTACAAGTGGGGGCCCAAGCTCACCGAGGCGCTGCAGGCGCGCCCCGAACTCGCCGACGTGAACTCGGACCAGCAGCAAGGCGGCCTCGAATCGATGATCACGATCGACCGCCAGAGCGCGGCGCGCCTGAACATCACGCCCTCGCAGATCGACAACACGCTCTACGACGCGTTCGGCCAGCGCCAGGTCTCGACCATCTACAACCCGCTCAACCAGTACCACGTGGTGATGGAAGTGGCGCCGAAATACTGGCAAAGCCCGGACATGCTCAACCAGATCTGGGTGAGCACCTCGGGCGGCACCGCGAGCGGCGCGCAGAGCACCAACGCGACGGCGGGCACGGTCAGCGGACCCGGCACGAGCGCCTCGACGGGCGGCACCGCGGCCACCACGGCCACGAGCGCCGCGGCGATTGCCGCCGACTCCGCGCGCAACCTCGCGATCAACTCGATCGCCGCGAGCGGCAAGTCGAGCGCGTCCTCGGGCGCGGCGGTCTCCACGGCGCAGGAAACGATGATCCCGCTCTCGGCGATCGCCTCGTTCGGGCCGGGCACGACGCCGCTCTCGGTGAACCACCAGAGCCAGTTCGTGGCCTCGACGATCTCGTTCAACCTGCCGCCGGGCAAGTCGCTCTCGGACGCCACCCAGGCCATCTACGACACGATGGCCGAGATCGGCATGCCGCAGACCATCCACGGCAGCTTCCAGGGCACGGCGCAGGCGTTCCAGCAGTCGCTCGACAACCAGCCGCTGTTGATCCTCGCGGCGCTCGCGGCCGTGTACATCGTGCTCGGCATCCTCTACGAGAGCTACATCCACCCGCTCACGATTCTCTCGACGCTGCCCTCGGCGGGCGTGGGCGCGCTGCTCGCGCTGCTCTTCTTCAAGACCGAATTCAGCATCATCGCGCTGATCGGCGTGATCCTGCTGATCGGCATCGTGAAGAAGAACGCGATCATGATGGTGGACTTCGCGATCGACGCGTCGCGCCAGGGCCTGAACTCGCGCGACGCGATCTACCAGGCGTGCTTGCTGCGCTTCCGGCCGATCATGATGACGACCTGCGCGGCGCTGCTGGGCGCGCTGCCGCTCGCGTTCGGGCGCGGCGAAGGCGCGGAGCTGCGCGCGCCGCTCGGCATTTCGATCGTGGGCGGGCTGATCGTGAGCCAGGCGCTCACGCTCTATACGACGCCGGTGGTGTATCTGTATATGGACCGGCTGCGCGTGTGGTGGGATGCGAAGCGCGGGCGGGCTGCGCCGCCGCGCGTGCTGGAGTGAGGTCGACTTGAGTGCTGGATGTGTGGGGGCGGCTGGACCGAGGCTTCGGCCGCTTTTTTGTGGTGCTTTTTGTGGGAATCAAACGTCGGCGCGTGCCCTTGATCCGCCAAAACCCGCCGCACGTCGCCGCAACTCCATCGGCAAACAACGCACCAGCAAATGCAGCACCAGCGGCACAAGAATGCCGTCGTCCACCACTCCAACCAGCGGCAGTGCGATATTGAACGGCGCGAGCGCATAGAGCGCGACGAGCGCCGTCACGGGCATCAACCACGTAGGTCGCTCGGGCTGACGCAGCGCGAACCACAGCACGCGCAGATCGCCCTTCACGACATTCCATAGCAACGCGATACGTTTCATCTGAACCTCTCCTTGCCGGCGCGCGAATGGTCTGCCTACCGCGGGTCTGCCGCGCGCCTCGTCAGTGCTGCTCGTGTCCGGGGGCATCCGAGCGCGAGGTGCGGACCACGAGTCCGTCCGGCGCGAAATGGGCGTTGAACATGCCGTCACCGGCCACGCCGCCCTCGGCCCAGTGCCAGCTCCATACTTCCTCGTGGCTCAGCGCATATTTCGCGACCGTCGCGGGCTTGCCGAGCAGACGGCGCACCTCGTCCTGCGTCATGCCGGGCGCGACCTGCGCGATGTTCTGCGCCGTCAGCGCCTGAGTCATCGCGACCAGCTTGCCGTCCGCGTCGAAGTCGAGCATCCACGTCGTCAAGCCGTTCGGTCCGCGCGGATATTCGAGGCGCTCCGCGCCGTCGTCGTCCTCCCATACCATCTCGGGCTTGCCCGCCTGACGCCGCACGTCCTCGACCGTCGAGACGCCGATTTTGAGCCCGCCGAACGCCATCGAATCGGGTTTGACGGCATTCACGGCGTCAGCGACTTTCTGCTGGTCGCAGGCGGTCAAAAGCGCGGCGCTCGTTACAGCGAGCACAAGTCCTGCACAAAAGCTGCGAAGCATGCGTAATCTGGATAAGTTCTGACAAGGTGTATTCGACACCGAGGCGTGTTTCAAAGTTTCTGCGCGATCGCCAGCGTAAAAATACGCGCCCAACGCCGCGCCTCGCGTTCGCTCGGCATCGGCAGATGCCAGAGCGGCTTGCGCACATCGGCCACCTGGAGTGCGACCTGCCAGCCGTTCGCGTCGCGCGTGGGCTGTGCGCCTTGCAGGTCCGCGAAGATATACGCGCCGCGCGCTTCGCCCAGCTTGACTTCGCACAGCCGCTTGCCAGCCGCGAGCCGCGCCTCGCCCCATGCGCCCGCCACGCGATGGGTCCAGTCGCCCTCGCCTCGCAGGTTCGGCGCCACTTCGCGACGGCGCCGCAGCCAGTTCACAAGCAGCGTGACGAGCGCCGCCGCGACCACGGCCGCCACGCCGATCGCCACGTCCGTGCCGAAATGCATCGCCAATGTCTGAAACGATCGCACCGCGCCGTAGACGAGCGCGGCGAATACGAAAAGGAGAACGAGAATGGGCATACGAAGACGGGCCTCGCTGGCATTCATCCGCCGCGATTGATCACCGGGAAAAAGGAAAACCAGCACAATACCCGCGCCGGGCTAACGCGGCCTCGCCGGAGCAGCCCGCGCTTGCCCGATCGCCAGCGCAACGCACGGCCCGCAGCACGAGCCGCGAGCCACGAACCGCACGCCGCGCGCGGGCCGTGCGATTACTGCTGCGGATGCTGCGCGGCCCACTGCTTCAGGGCTTGCAGCGTATTCTCCACGTGCTTGTCGGGCGAGAGACTCGTATATTCGTAGATGACCTTGCCGTCCGGCGCGATCACGTAGGAAACCCGGTTCGCCATGGCGGCGTGCATCGGCATCGACGCGTCGTAGGACTTGATGATCTTCGAATCCTCGTCGGCGGCGACGGGGAACTTGCTGCGGCACTCGCTCACCGAGAACTTCTTGAGCGTGTCGATGTTGTCGTGCGAAACGCCGATCACGGTCGCGCCGTACTGCTTGTACTGATCGACGGCTTCGGCAAATTCATGCGCCTCGATCGTGCAGCCCTTGGTGAACGCCGCCGGGTAGAAGTACAGCACCACCGGTCCCTTCTTGAGCTCGCTCGCGAGCGAGTACGTATAGGTTTTGCCGCCCAGCGAAGCCTGCGTCGTGAAATCGGGCGCGGAGTCGCCCGGCTTGAGCGTCGCCTGCGCGCTCAGGGTGAAAAATGCCAGTCCGGCGCACACGAGCGCCGCGGCCCCCGCCGCGAAATACCTCGGTTTCATGTCGGATGTCCTCGTATGATCTCGAATGCGTCGCCGGCTAGTGGGTCCGGGCCCCGCATGGTAGTTCGAAGCGCGAGCAACGAAGTACGGCAAGACGGTCCGCGGCAAAATCGCGCCGCGTCCGGCGACGGCCCTATTTGACCACACTCCGCGCGCGCACGCCGGGCGGCCACAGCGCGGCTCCGGCTCAATCAATGCGCATACGGCGCGGAGCTACGCAGTACCTCGTCAGCCCATCGCTTGCACCGGGCTTTCAGCCATCGGCATAGGCCGAAAACCACGCGCTCGCCCACAGATTGAGCTCGCCGAGCAGCGCCGGCGTGAGCGCCTGGAAGCGCCCGCCCGCCGCGCCCGCGATCGTCCCGGCGAGGCGGTCGTCGCCGCGCTCGCATGCCTGCGCCACGCGCAGCAGCGTGCCGAGCTCGCCGCGCTGGCCGTCCACGGCCTCGCCGATCTCGCGCGCGAGACCGAGCCGCTCGAGCGTATGCGCGGGCGTCGAGCCCACCAGCACGTGCACGAGCGAGAAGATGCCCGTCATGAAGGCGGCGTCGGCGAACTCGGCGTCGTTCGGCGCGAGGCTGCGCGCGGCCAGCTCCATGAAATGCGAGCGCGTGCCCGCGAGCTGCACGAGCGGATCGCAGGCCCACGGCAGATCGCGGCCGCTCGCGTAGAGCAGCAGTTGCGCCCAGCGCGCGATCTGGCGCGTGCCGGCCGCGAGCACGGCCTCGCGCAGCGACGAGATCGGCCGTCCCGGCGCATAGGCGCTCGAATTGACGAGCCGCAGCAATTGCACGACCACGCCCGGATGGCTGCGCAGCTCGCGCTCGAGTTCGGCCACGCCCACGTCGCCGGCCACCAGCGCGAGCAGGCGCACGAGCGCGAGCCGCGAGGCGCGCAGGCGCGGCGCGTGCAGCATCTGCGGACGCGCGAAGAAGTAGCCCTGGAACAGATCGAAGCCGAGCTCACGCGCGTATTCGAAGTCCTCGCGCGTCTCGACCTTCTCGGCGATCAGCGTCTTGCCCTCGGCGGCGATGGCTCCGACGAGCGCGGGCAGCGCGGCGCGCTCGGCCTGCAGCAGATCGACCTTGACGATGTCCGCATAGGGCAGCGCGCGGCGCAGATTGTCGGTGAGCGCGCTCACGTCGTCGAACGCGATGCGATAGCCGTCGCGGCGCAGTTGCGCGAGACGTTCGAGCACGGCGGCATCGAGATGCACGTGCTCGAGCACTTCGAGCACGAAGCGGCCCGGCGGCAGCAGATGCACGATGTCGTCGAACAGCAGTTCGCGGCTCATGTTCACGTAGCCGTAGTGGCGGCCGAGCACGGCGTGCACGCCGAGCTGCCCCATCGTGCGCGTCATCACCTGGGCGGTGGCGAGCGCGTCGTCGGTCACGTCGGCGCGGTTTTGCGCGCTGCCCCGAAACAGCAGCTCGTAGGCGTTGAGCGCGCCATTACGGTCGATGATCGGCTGACGGCCCAGATAGACGAAGGGCTGGGAAGCGGCGCTCTGCATGGCATGCGGATCGGATTGCGGTTGCGGGTGGGCGCCGGGATCGCTAGCGTCTCGCGCGGCCGCATGCTCCGGTCGCGCGGGCGGTGACGATGAATCGGACATGGCGAAAGACTCGGGCGATGGGTTCGATCTGGACGGTTCGTTCTGAGGCAAACCTGGCAAACCCGGCATGCCGCGCGCATGCGTGGCAGACACGCAGTGGGCGCCACTTTAACCGAATCTGCGCGCGTGCGGCATCGCCTTCTGTGCCCATGTCGCCGCCCGGCCGTTTTTTTGCCGCGCAGCTAAAGATTTCGCCCTGCGGGTCGATATCTCGGTCTGATGGGCGCCATCAAGCAAGCGCGCAGCCACGCAAGCGCCGCGGCCCAAATCGGGCGCGCGGACCTGCCACGCTTCGAACGCAAGCCGCGCGCCCGACTCGATACGCCGACTAGTACACAGGTTGCCAGCGATACACATGGAAGCGAACAGGATTACCGCGCCCCGCCCGGGCTGGCTGCGTACGGTCTTGGACCGCCTGCGGCCACGCGCCGGGCGCACAAGCGAGCGCCGCGACGCCCACGCCGGCGTCCCGCTCGCCTGTGCGGACGGTGCTCCGCTCGCGCCGCAAGCCGAGGGCGCCGCGCAAGCGGCAGGCCTCGCCCGCGCATCCGGCGACGAGGCCCCCGGCTCCAGCTCCGAGGTAGCCTCGCGCGCATTCGAGCAGACGGCCGCCGCGGTGGACTTCCTCGTGCACGTGGACTGCAACCTGCGCTTTCTCTACGTCTCCGATGCGAGCCTGCGCTTTGCCGGCTATCACCGCGAGTTCCTGCTCGGCGCGACGCTGCACGACCTCGTTGCGCCCGACGATCTCGCGCGCCTCGACGCGCTGTTCGCGCGCGCGCTGGAGAGCGGCGCGGTCGAAAAAGACACGATCGATCTCGTGAAGGCGCTCACCTACCCGCTCGCCGTCGAGTTGCGCGTGCAGCGCAGCAGCTGGGCGGGCGTGGACGGCTTCGCCGTGGCGGGCTTCGACGTCTCGGACTGGCAAGGGGTACAGGCACGCCTCACGCATGCGCTCCATCACGATCCGCTCACGGGCCTGCCGAACCAGGCGGCGCTGGAGCCGGCGCTCGAACGCGCACTGGCCGAGGCCGACCGGCACGGCACGCCCATCGCCCTTCTGCTGCTCGATCTCGACGACTATCAGCGCGTGAACCGCGCGCTCGGCTACGATGCCGGCGACGAGCTGCTGCGCGAAACCGCGCGCCGCCTCACGCACCTGACCCAGCAAGGCGAGCTGATCGCGCGCACGGGCAGCGACGAGTTCGCCATTCTGATCGCGCCGCAAACCGCGCCGAAGTCCGCGCGGCCAGCCACACCGCAATCGACGCCGCAAGCGACGCCGCCGTCCGCATCGTCCCGCGGCGCCGCGCCCGGCGACCTTCGCACGGCCGCCGAAGCGCTCGCGCGGCGTCTGCTCACGTCGGTCCTGCAGCCCTATTCGTTCCGCGACCAGCCGGTCCATCTCGCGGCGAGCATCGGCATCGCGTTCCATCCCGAGCAGCGTCCGGACGGCGCCGGGAGCGACACGCAGCCCGAAAGCACGCCGCTCATCCGCCGCGCCGACCAGGCGCTGCAGCAGGCCAAGGCCGCGGGCGGCAACACGCTGATGCTGCACGTGCCCGACGACGACCCGACCGACGCCCAGCGCCTCAAGCTCGAATCGGATCTCCACGACGGCGTGCGCAACGGCGAGTTCTCGCTGCACTTCCAGCCCATCACGAGCAGCGCGACGCGCGGCGTGGTTGGGGTCGAAGCGCTGATTCGCTGGCAACATCCCTTGCACGGGCTCGTGCCGCCATCAACATTTATCCCGCTTGCGGAATCCGTCGGCCTGATTAATTATCTCGGCAACTGGGTTTTGAGAGCGGCCTGCATGCAGCTGACCCAATGGGACGAGCAAGGCATTGCCTTGCAGTACGTCGCCGTCAATGTGTCGCCGCAGCAGTTCCGCAATCCGCGTTTCAAGGAGAGCGTCGAAGAAGCGATCCAGCTCACCGGGGTCGACCCGCGCCGGCTCGTCTTCGAGATCACCGAAAGCCTGCTGATGCAGGACCCGCAGCACGCGGTCACGTTGCTCGAAGAGCTCACGGCGCTCGGCATCCGCTTTGCCGTGGACGACTTCGGCACGGGCTATTCGAGCCTCGCGTATCTGCAGCGCTTTCCGCTTTCGAAACTGAAGATCGACCGCAGCTTCGTCGTGAACCTGCTCACCTCGCGCAACGATCAGGCGATCGTCAACGCGGTGGTGGGCCTCGCGCGCACGCTCGAACTCGAACTCGTCGCCGAGGGGGTCGAGACCGAGGCGCAGCGCGAGTTGCTCACGAAGATGGGCTGCGATCACATTCAGGGATGGCTCGTCTGCAAGGCACTGCCTTCGGAGGAGCTCTCGCAGCGTTTCGAGTCGCGCACCTTGCACGTCCACGGCGTGCACTGAGCGCGGCACCGATACACGCAGGGCACTAGCGAAATAAACATGGTTCAGATGGTAAAGGCAGTCCTGCTAGACCGGCTCTGGGCTCGTATGAACGAGCGCGGCGACTTCCCCATGCTGTCGCAATCGCTGCGCACGACCGTCGCCGCCATGACCAACGACGACTACGACTTCACCGCGCTCGTGAAGGTCGTGCTCTCGGACTTCGCGCTCACGCAGAAGGTGCTGCGGCTCGCCAACTCCGCCATGTACATGGCGTTCGGCGGCAACATCACGACCGTCACGCGCGCGCTGATGGTGCTCGGCATGGACGCGGTCGGCCATCTCGTGGTGGGTCTCAAGATCGTCGATCACTTCCATCACAGCGCGCCGCGCCGCATCGACGCCAAGCTCGAACTGAACCGCACCATGCTCTCGGGCTGCGTCGCGCGCAAGCTCACCGAGCGCGGCGACCTGCGCGCGGGCGAAGAGGCCGTGGTCTGCACGCTGATGCGCCAGGTCGGCAAGCTGCTCGTGGTGTTCTATCTCGAACCCGAGTGGGACCAGATCCGCCGCGAATGCGAGCAAGGCACGAACGAGGATGCCGCCTGTATCGACGTGCTCGGCGTGACCTTCTCCGAAATCGGCCAGGACGCGGCCGCGCGCTGGCGCCTGCCCGAGATGATCCGCGAAGGCATGGGCGAATACGATCCGACCGGCAGCGAACCGCGCCAGGTCCAATGGCTGCGCGCGATCACGAACTATTCAACCGAGGTAGCGCGTGTGCTCACGACGGCGGGCCTCACCGACGAAGCGCGCGAAGAGCACATTGCCGAGCTCGCGCAGCATTATGGCCGCGCGCTCAACACGGACCCGGAAACGCTCGTGCAGATGAGCCTCGCGCTCGCCAGCGAGGAAGCCGACGACGGCGTGATGCGCGAGATCGTCGAGCTGCGCGCGAACGCCGACGCCATCGCGCGCGAGTCGCTCGACCCCGAAGCGCGCATCTCGGCCGGCGTGGAAGACCTGCGCGCGCTGCCGTCGGGGAGCGCGCTCTCCACGGCGCTCACGCTCGCCACCGAGACCGTGCTGGCCGGTCTCGGCTTCGCGCGCACGGTCGTGTTCGTGCGGCGCGGCGCGAACATGTTCGAGGCGCAGCGCGGATTCGGGCCGCAGGTCGAGGACAACCTGGAGAAGCTTGCGTTCAGCGCGGCGTTCCAGCCCGACGTGTTCCATCTCGCGATTGCGAACTCGGTGGGCATCTTCATCGAAAACGCCCGCGATCCGAAAATGCTCGCGCGCCTGCCGGCCTGGTATCGCGCGCGCCTCGACGACGCGCGCGCATTCGTGCTGCTGCCCGTGGCGCACCCCGGCGAGCCGCCCGTGGCGCTGCTCTACGGCGACTGGCTGGTGAGCCAGGAGCCGCGCCGCATTTCGCAGAAGGAAATGAGCGCGCTCAACGAACTCGCGCACGAGCTCGCGCGATTTTTCGCGGCGAGCCCGGTGAAGGCGTAAGGGCCTTCAGTCCTCTCGATTCCCTCCAGAGCCTCACGCGCCGCAAGCCCCCCGCGCGCGCCGTCCAGAAACTCAGTCCTCGATCCGCTCCAGCCCCTCGGCCTCGGCGTTGCGCTCGGCCGTGCCGGCCCACTCCGCCGCCGTGAGCGCGAGCGCCGCCAGCGCGCCCGCGTCGAGCGGCGCGAGCGTGGCGCAGGCGGCATCCACGGCCGCCCAATCGCCGCGCTCGAGCGCCTCGCTCACGCCGAGCAGACGGCCCAGCACGCCTTCGCGGCGCGCGATGGCCGCGCGGATCGGCTTGGCGAGCCTCAGCAGTTCGAGCGTCTGGTCGAGCGGGCCGCCGAACACGGCGTCGACGAACGAGAAAACGCCGACGAGAAACGCCGCATCCTCCTCCGCGGGCCCGGCTTCGGGCAGCACCGCCGCGGCAAGCTCCATGAAGCGCGCGCGCGTGGCGGCGAGCTGCAACAGCGGATCGTCTTCGAGCGAGATCTTGCGGCCGTCGGCGTAGAGCAAGAGCTGCGTCCAGCGCGCGATGCGGTTGGTGCCCGTCGCGTTGATCGCCTCGCGCAGCGTGGTCACCTTGCGCCCGAGACCGAAGCTGCTCGAGTTCGCGAGCCGCATGAGATGCATCACGAGCACGGGATTGAGCTTCAGTTCCGCTTCGAGCTGCATCACGGTGGGTTCCGAGGCGAGCAGTTGCAGCAGGTTCAGCAACGCCTGGCGCGGTGCGCTCGCCCGGCGCGCCGCGCCCTGCGGCTTCGCGAAGGCGTAGCCCTGAAAGCGATCGAAGCCCAGCGCGTGCGCGCGCTCGTATTCGGCGGGCGTCTCGATGCCCACCGCCACGAGGATCTTGCCCGCCGCCTTGAGCACGCTCGCGAACTTCGGCACCAGCGCGGGCGCGATGCCGCGCGGATCGAGCTTGACCGCGTCCGCATAGGGCAGCAGCTTCGCGAACGAATCGTCGGCTTTCGTCACGTGGTCGAGCGCGAAGCGATAGCGCTTGCGATGGAGTTCGACGAGCCGCGCGATCACTTCGGGACCGGCGCCGATGCCGGGCGACAGCTCCAGGATCACGCGATCGGCGGGCAGGCGCAGCAGCACGTCGTCGAACAAGAGTTCGCGGGTCACGTCGAGCCACGCCGGATGGCCGATCAGCGCCGCGCGCAGCGCGGGTGCGCCGAACGCGTCGATCAAGGCGCGGTTTTGTGCTGCCTGCGCCGCGGCGTCGCCGGGTGGTGGTTCGCCCGCGTGCGCTTCGGTGGGCGCTTCGGTTTGCGTTGTGGCGTGTCCCTCGAAGCCTTCGCGCGCAACGATGCGCGGCAGCGTCTCGAACGCGCAAAGCAGGCCGTCGCGATCGAGCAAAGGCTCGCGCGCAAAATAGATGTCCCAGGGATGGGCCGCCGATTCGGTCGAAGTTTGCGCTGTCCGATGGCTGCCTTCGACACCGGACAGATGCGGCCGGTCTGCAGCATTGAAGCTCATGGGTCCCCCGCGAAGCGCTGCGCTTTGCGCGTGGCGCCTGGTCGTATGGTCTCTCGTGCGACTTCTTCGTGCTTGTCTTGCTTATGCTTGTTCTTGCCTGCGCCTTATGTGTGGCACTGCGGTGTGGCCACTACGGCGCTTTCATTCTTGTTCGATTCTATCCTGGCCGATACATCGCGCATATGAAGCCTGCGGCCAGGCGCGATAAAAAAGGCGGCATCCCACACACTCCCCCGTGCCCACGGCTTCCCGCAGCGAACTGTCTACCATTTCGTCAGTTGCCAATAGGTCGCGACGATGCGGTCATATAGGGACGGCGGCAACGCGATCATGTCTTCATCATTCCCGCCGCCCGAGAACATCAAGTAATTGGCGACCCAAAGTATCTCGGGATCCGGGGCGTGCAATGTTCGCCGTGCGAGCATTTTTCCTGTGACGGCATCATAAAGCCTGCCGACATATTTCGGGTTATCGCCGTGGTCCCAATCAAGCGTACATTCTTCGGCAACATAACGGCCATCGGGGGATTTGCTTCGCACGCAGTCATAGGCCATGGAGTCTGCGCGGTGCGTTATCCAGTAGTAAATGAGTGCGAGGGCAATGATTGCGATTACCGATTTTTTCATAACTTGATCCGTATCGGCGTGCGAAGTTGGCAGCGCTTGCGATCAGAAAAAATCATAAAATCGCCACCTCTTTGATGCTTGATTGCCCATGCCCGGAAATCCTTGTTATGCACCGGATAATAGATATTCCCCTTCACTCTCACGTCACCGCGCGCAACAGGATATGGAACATATAACGATGGCATATTGAGTTGCTGAACGAGTCCATTATAAGGCACGATAATCACGCCTTTGGCGCCCCAATGTCCAAGATACTGTGATACGCTGCCGGCACCATCAGTAAAATCGTAGCTATCCTTGACATACACGTCGATACTCGATATGACGGCCTCTCGCGAGAAATAATCCAAATAGATTATTTTGACATCTGCCGGCGCGGCATAGAAATTAAACGACCCTAACGCGCCCGTGAGATCGTCGGGGCTGCCGTCTCTGTGAAACTGGGACTCCATGAATTCGCCAACCTTCTGCGCAAGCGAACTTCTCACATTGGCACGTTGAAAGTGAAAATGCCGATGAAAAATCGACATACTTCCTTTACAGAATTTCCACATATCCATGGGCGCGACGACGTCTCTATACGGCCTTAATCTCTCTCCAAGCACGTTGATAGCCGCCTGTCGATAAATCAGATTTCTTGTGAGATCGTCATATTGCTCGAATATCGAACTGTGGAACCTCAATCACTTCCTTCTGTGGTGCGGACTGCGCTCTGGCGGGCTTGGGCAAAGGTGGCGGGGCCTTGTCCATTGAAATGCCCTGAACAGAAATACGCTGAACGTCTATCGGTCTGCAACCGTCACACTTGCTCCATTTCCAACTCCAGGTCGATGTTTTGTAGTACGGAATTTCGTCATCGATGAGATACATGATTTTGCCGCCTCCCGTATTCAGGTCTTCACGATGCTATACGCGGGACAGCACGATCCATCTTATTAATATCCGAGGCTGAAGAAGATAAAAAATGCCGGCGAAACAAAGCCTCGCCGGCATTTTCAGCGGGACACAACCCGCCCGCCCTACCTGAACGCTTGCGCGTTTTACTTGAGCACGACCTTCACGTTGAAGTATTTCGCGGCGATATGGTCGATCGTGCCGTCGGCCTTGAGCTCCTTGAGCGCGCCGTTGAGCGCGGCCTTGAGCGCCGCGTCGTTCTTGCGCACGCCGTAGCCCACGCCCTCGCCGAGCAGCCTGGCGTCGACGACCTGCGGACCCGCGAAGGCAAAACCCGCGCCCTGCGGCTTGTTCAGGAAGCCCTTCGACGCGGCCTCGGCGTCCTGGAACGACGCGTCGAGACGGCCCGAGGCCAGGTCCGCGTAGATCTGGTCCTGGGTCTGGTACGGCACGACGTCGACGCCCGCGGGCGCCCACTTGGCCTTCGCATAGGTTTCCTGGATCGTGCCCTGGAGCACGCCCACATGCTTGCCCTTGAGCGATTCGGGCGTCGGCAGCAGCGGGCTGCCCTTCTTCGCGATCATCTGGTTGGGGATCGCGTAGATCGGATCGGTGAAGTCGATCGCCTGGCGGCGCTGATCCGTGATCGTCATGTCCGAATTGATAGCGTTGAACTTGCGCGCCTGCAGCGCCGGAATCAGGCCGTCAAACGAGTTCTCCACCCACACGCACTTCGCCTTGAGCTTCGCGCAGACGGCATTACCCACGTCGATGTCGAAGCCCTGCAGTTCGCCGCTCGGCGACTTCGATTCGAACGGCGCGTACGATGCCTCGACGCCGAAGCGGATTTCCTTGATATCGGCGGCCTGGGCGGCGCCCGCGGCCATGGTGAAGGCCGCGCAAAGCGTGAAAGTGGCCAGCTTGTTCCAGTTCATGTTCATCAATGTCTCATTCCAGTCGAATTACTGCGCGCTTTAGGTTCTACTGCGCGCTTCGGTGCAGGATCGCTGCGCCAAAATGGCGGCGCAAACGGGCGCGTTGTCTATGACGCGCCGCAGCAACCGCGAGGCCGCGATTGTACCGCGAGCGCCACAAGTAGCCGGAAAACGCGTCCTGACGGGGTTCTCGCGTGGCGCACGAAGCCGGGCAAGCGCTTCGTACACCGCACGGTTCAGGCGAGCGAGGCGAGCGTATCGGCGGTCGTGTCGACCACGAGCAGCCCCGCGCGCAAGCCGGGTTTCACGGTGGGATTCGGAAACACGATGCGCTCTTCGTCGCGCGCGACGACGTAGCGATACGCACCGTCCTCCGCGAGCACCGTGCCGCGCGCGAACGGCGTGAAGTTCGGCACGTCGGCGGCCACGTGCAGCGCGAACGCCTCGCTCTGCTTCGTGATCTGGCCGATCACCGTGAACACGCGCGGCATCGGTTCGTCCTGCGTGGACGGCGCGCCCGACACGAGCCTGCGCAGCGCCGCGTCGGCCGGCGCGAAACGCGCGAGGTCGTTATGCCCGAACGGCCGCACCTTGCCGAGCTCGAGCGTGCACGCGACGGCGCCGCAGGCGTTGGCAGTAAACGACGAGTAGGTCGCGCCCTTCTCCGTATGGATCAGCACGGCGGCGATGCGCGCGTCGGCGAGCCAGTCGAACATCGCGCGCGTGGGCGCGTCGCCCGTATAAGGCAGCAGCGCGAACTGCTCGAACGCCGAGGCACGGATCGCCGTATGCATGTCGAGGTGCCAGCGCGCGCCGGGCACATCGGACGCATCGGCGAAGAAGCGTTGCGCCGCCGTTTCGAGCACGACGGCGCGCGGCGCCTCGCGGCTTTGCGGCACGCGCGCATGACGGCCGCCGAAGAGACGGTTGAGGTCGTCGTCTTCATAGCGCGTGGCGGCGCGCATCGCGGCCACGTTGCCGAGCACGACCAGCAGACGGCACGCGAGCGCGAGGTGCCCCGCCGCCAGATCGGCCACCATCTGCGAGAGCAGCTCGATGGGCGCGGTCTCGTCGCCGTGCACGCCCGCCGAGACCAGCACGCTCTTGAGCGTCTCGCCGCGCGCGTTGCCGGTGTGCGCGGGTTCGAGTTGCAGCACGCCTTCGTCGAGCCATTGCCAGCGCACCGCGCCGTATGCGCATGTGCCTTGCGCCTGCGCCGCGCTCGCGGGCCGGGCGCCGGCCAGCGTCGTGGCCAGGAAATCGGCGAGGCAATCGGGCGTGGCCGCCCCCGCCGCGTGCGGCGAGCGGACCGGATCAGCGCTGGAAGTCATAGAGCGATCCCAGGCCGAGAATCTGCGTGAGCTCGTCGAGCGCCGTGCGCGACTCCACCAGCAGCGCCGGATCGGTGAGATCCTGCGGCGCGAGGCGGTCGCGGTAGTGCTTTTCGATCCACGCGTCGAGGCGCCCGAACAGCGCATCGTTCATCCAGACGCCCGGCGCCACCGCCGCGCGCTCGGCCTCGCTCAGCACCACGCGCAGGCGCAGGCACGCGGGGCCGCCGCCGTTCTTCATGCTCTCGCGCAGGTCGAACACGAGCACCTCGTCGATGGGGCCGCTCTGCGCGGCCAGTTCGTCGAGATAGATCGCCACGCGCGGATTCTCGCGGCATTCCTGCGGCACGACGAGAATCTGCTTGCCATCGGCGCGGCTCAGCAACTGGCTGTTGAAGAGATACGAGGAGACCGCATCGGCCACGCTCACTTGCGCGTCGGGCACCTCGATCACATCGAACGGCGCGCCATGCGCCGAGAGCTTCCTGCGCAGCTCGTCGTAGACGTTCTTCTGGTCGACGAACGCGCGCTCGTGGCAGAACAGCGTGCTGCGGTTGCCCACGGCGATCACGTCGTTGTGGAACACACCCGCGTCGATCACCTCGGGCGTCTGCTGCGCGAACACCGTCGTCTCGTCGGTGAGGCCGTGGCGCTGCGCGATCGCGCGGCTCGCCTCGAAGGTCTGACGCGCCGGGAAGCGCTTGGGCTCCGGCCCGCGGCGGTACTCGCTGCGGCCGTAGACGAAGAACTCCACGCCGCGCTCGCCGTATTGCGCGCAAAAACGCGTGTGGTTGGCCGCGCCTTCGTCGCCGAGCGCGGGCGTGCCGGGCAGCGCGTCGTGCACCACAAAATGCGACGGGTCCGCGAAGATCGCGCCGAGCGTGCGGCGCGTGTACTCGTGCTCGATCGCGCGATGGAGCTTGCTGCAGAGGTTCGCGGGCGTGAAGTGCACGCGGCGCTCGGGCGTATCCGCCGAGGGGCTCACGGTGGCCGCGTTCGCGGTCCACATCGCGGAAGCCGAGCTCGCGGCGGCGAGCAGCTCGGGTGCGTCCTTCGCGGCGCGCGCGATGGCTTCGGCATCCTTACCGGTGAAGCCCAGCTCGCGCAGCAGGCGAATCGAGGGGCGCTCCTGCGGCGGCAGCACGCCCTGCGCGAAGCCCAGGTCGGCAAGGCGCTTCATCTTGCGCAAGCCCTGCTGCGCGGCGGCGCGCGGGTTCGCGACCGACTTCTCGTTGTTCTGCGAAGCGACGTTGCCGAACGAGAGCCCGGCGTAGTTGTGCGTGGGGCCGACGAGTCCGTCGAAGTTGGCTTCCAGCGTCGCTGCGGACGCCGTGGCGAGGTTAGTCATCGTCGATCCTCAGAATTGAAGGCCCGGCGAGAGGCTCGCGGGCAGGGTCAGCTGTGCGCTCTCGACCGAGGCCATCGGCCAGGCGCAGTAGTCGGCGGCGTAGAACGCGCTCGGACGATGATTGCCCGAGCGGCCGGGACCGCCGAAGGGCGCGCCGCTCGACGCGCCGTTGGTGGGCCGGTTCCAGTTCACGATGCCCGCGCGGATCTCGCGCGAGAAGCGCTGCCAGAGCGCGGCATCGTCGGCGAGCAGCCCCGCCGAAAGGCCATAGGCCGTGTTGTTGGCCTGCGCGATGGCGTCGTCGAAACCGGCGTAGCGGATGATTTGCGCGAGCGGCCCGAAGTGTTCTTCGTCGGGCAGATCGGCCACGCCCGTCACGTCGAGGATGCCGGGCGTGACGAAGCCAAGCGCGGGGTCGCGCTGCTCCATGCGCAGGAGCGCCTTCGCGCCGCGTTCGAGCAGTTGGGCCTGCGCGTCGATCAGCTTCGCCGCCGCGCGCGCCGAGATCACCGCGCCCATGAACGGCTGCGGCTCGGCGTTGTATTCGCCCACCGCGATGCGCGAGGACACCTCGACCAGGCGCTCGATGAAACGGTCGCCGAACGCGCCCGCCGGCACGAGGATGCGGCGCGCGCAGGTGCAGCGCTGCCCCGCCGAGAGGAACGCCGACTGGATCGTGTGATGGACGGCGGCATCGATATCCTCCACGGGCGCGACGACGAGCGGGTTGTTGCCGCCCATCTCCAGCGCGAGCACGATTTCGGGGCGGCCACCGAACTGGCGATGCAGCAGCGTGCCCGTATCGGAACTGCCCGTGAAAAAGAGGCCGTCGATCTGCCGATGATTCGCCAGCGCGATGCCCGTCTCGCGCTCGCCCTGCACGAGGTTGATCACGCCCGCGGGCAGCCCCGCTTCATGCCAGATCTCGACCGTTGCGCGCGCAACGTCCGGCGCGAGCTCCGAAGGCTTGAACACGACCGCATTGCCCGCGATCAGCGCCGGCACGATGTGCCCATTGGGCAAATGGCCGGGGAAGTTGTACGGCCCGAACACGGCCACCACGCCGTGCGGACGATGCCGCAGCACGGCCATGCCGTCGGCCATTTCGCTGCGCTTCTCGCCGGTGCGCTCGCCGTAGGCCGTGATCGAGATCGCGACCTTGGCGGCCATCGACGCGGCCTCGGTGCGCGCCTCCCAGAGCGGCTTGCCGGTCTCGCGGCCGATGGCCTGCGCGAGTGGCTCCTTGCGTTCGGAGACGAGCGCCGCGAAGCGCTTGACGATCTCGCAGCGCGCCTCGAACGGCGTCTGCGACCACGCGACGAATGCGCGCCGCGCGGCGCTCACGGCGCGGTCCACGTCTTCGGCGCTCGCGGCGTTGCCGCTCCACACGGTCTCGCCCGTGCCCGGATTGCGCGAAGCGAATGCGGGGCCGCTGGCCGCGCACCATTGCCCATCGATGAAAAGCTCGTTCATGGTCATCCTTGTTCTTTAACCTTGCCGCGGCTTGTGCGTCGCGCCCAGCACGCGCACCGGCTCGCCCTCTGCAACATTGAGCGCCGCCGCTTCCTGCGCGCTCAGCGTGAACGCGCCGTCGTGCACGACGCCCGGGGCGAAGCCCACGCGGAAGTTGGTCAGCGACGTGTTCGACACGAGCGAGCGCACGCCCTCTTGCGCATCGCCGCCCTGCGGCTCGCCGATGCGCACCGGCACCACCACGCTCTCGCGCACCGTGCGCAAGTCGGCGGTATGGCATTCGAGCACGGGGCCCGCGTCGAAGATATCGACGTGATTCTCGTAGCGCAGCCCTTCGGCTTCGAGCATGCGGCGCGCCGGCACCGTGTCCGCGTGCGTGAGGCCCACGCAGGCCTGGGCGTCCTCGGGCAGCAGTTCGACGTAGACCGGAAAGCGCGGCATCAGCTCGGCGAGAAAGGCCTTGCGGCCGTGCGAGCTCAGGTAGTCGGCGGCGTTGAAGTCGATTTGATAGAAGTGCGAACCGACCGCGCGCCAGAACGGCGACGTGCCTTGGGCGTCGAAGTGCCCGCGCAATTCGGCGCACAGGCGCTCCGGAAAGCGCTCGCGGAACTGCGCGATGAACATGAAGCGCGAGCGCGAAAGCAGGCCGCCCATGCCGCCCGTGCGATAGCGCGGCGAGAGGAACAGCGAGCACACCTCGGCGTAGCCCGTGAGATCGTGCGAGATGTTCAGCGCGCGCATGCGCGTCCAGATGCCGAGATCCTGGCTCGCGTGCACGACCGTGCTCACGCGATAGTTGTAGAACGGCTGCTGCAGGCCCACGGCGGTTTCGATGCCGCACACGCCGGCCACGTCGCCGCTCGCGGTGTCTTCCATCACGAAAAAGTAGCCCGCCTCGCCCTGCGAGGCCTCGCCCGCGAGCGTGCGACGCGTGCGCTCGATGCGCGCCGCGAGCGCCTCGCGGTCGGGCTTGAAGGTCGTGAGGCCTGGGCCGGTTTCCTGGGCGAGCGCGACGAGCGCGTCCACATCGCCCGTCTGCACGACGCGTACCACGATCATTGCGCTTCTCCCGTCGATTGTCCCGCCGACTGTCCCATCGATTCATCCTCGTTGTGCGGCGCTTCGCGATACAGCGGCGCGCAACGCACCGCTTCGCCATCCTGAACATTGAGCGCCGCGCGCGTGGCCGCGTCGAGCGGCGCGGCGGGCGGCACGTGCGCGCCGTGACGGGCCGCACTCGCGCCGGCGGCTTCCATGACTTCGGGCAGCGTCGCGAGTGCGCAGCGGAACTCGCCGCCGTGCTGGCTCGCGACCAGGTACTTCGCGCCCACCGCCGCGTTCGCGCTCTCGCGCACCGTGCGCGTCTGGTTGCCCGCGACCGACGAGGTACGGTCCACCTGCGCGGTCAGCACCGGGCCCGCGTCGAAGATATCGACATAGCGGTCCGTCTCGAAGCCCTCTTCCAGATGGATCTCGTAGGCGAGCAAGGCGCTCGGGTCGGGCTCGCCCAGCACGCGCTGCGCGGCCTCGGGCAACAGCGGCACGTAGAGCGGATACGCGGGCATCACTTCGGCGATGAAGGTGCGGCTGCGGCCGCCCGACACCATTTCGATTTCCTTGAAATCGCGCCCGAAGAACTTGCGCCCCACCGCCTCCCAGAACGGCGAGACGCCCGCGTCGTCGGTCACGCCGAGCAACAGCGAGAACACCTCGGGCGTGAAGCGGCGCCGGTTCATCGCCACGTACATCATGCGGGCGCGCGACATCAGATGCGCGGCGGCGTCGCCGCGCAGCGAGGGTTCGATGTAGAAGCCCGCGAGCCGGCTCTTGCCCGTGAGTTCGTGCGACATGGTGAGCGCGTGAATCTTGCGGTTCACGTGCAGCTCGCGCGAGGCGTGAATCAGCGCGTCGTTGCGAAACGCGTAGAACGGCTCCGAGTAGCCCGCCGCCGCGACGACGCTCGAAGTGCCGACGAGCTTGCCCGTCACCGAGTCCTCGAGCACGAATAGATAGAACTCCTCACCGGGGAAATCCACCTGGGCGCGAAACGAGTCCTCGGAAAGCGCGATGCGCGCTTCCAGCGCCGCGCGGTCGTGCGGCAGCGAGTGCAGCACGGGCTGCGCAGTGCGGGCCATGTGGGCGATCGCATCGAGATCGGAGAGCCTTGCGGGGCGAACGAATAGCATCGTCGGTCCTGTGTTCAATGAGGCGCGCCGGGTTTCAGCGCGCGCCGATCACATCTTCAAAGGCCTTTTCGAGGCGCGCGAAGCCCTCGTTGAGGTCCGCTTCGGGAATGATGAGCGACGGCGCGAAGCGCAGCACGTCGGGGCCGGCGATCAGCATCATCACGCCGCGGTTCGCGGCCGCCGCGTTGAAGTCCTTCGCGCGGCCCGCGAAGCGCGCGTTCAGCTCGGCGCCGATCAAAAGGCCCTTGCCGCGCACTTCCTTGAACACGTCGAAGCGCTCGTTGAGCTGCGCAAGCTTCGCGCGGATCGCCTCGCCGCGCGCACGCACGCCGGCGAGCAGCGCCGGATCGCTCACGAGCTCGACCACCTTGTCCGCGATCGCCGCGCCGAGCGGATTGCCGCCGTAGGTCGTGCCGTGCACGCCCACCTTGAAGTGCGCCGCGATGGCCTCGGTCGTGAGCATCGCGCCGATCGGGAAGCCGTTGCCGAGCGCCTTGGCCGTGGTGAGGATGTCGGGCGTCACGCCCGTGCCCTCATACGCGTAGAAGGTGCCGGTGCGGCCCACGCCCGTTTGCACTTCGTCGAAAATCAGGAGCGCGTTGTGCGCGTCGCAGGCCTCGCGCAGCGCTTTCAGGAAGGCCGGATCGGCGGGAATCACGCCGCCCTCGCCCTGCACGGGCTCGACGATCACGGCGCAGGTCTGCGCGCCGATCGCGCGCTTCGCAGCCTCGATGTCGTTGTACGGCAGGTGCACGATGCCGGCGGGCACCGGGCCGAAGCCTTCCGAATACTTGGGCTGACCGCCCACGCTCACCGTAAAGAAGGTGCGGCCATGGAACGACTGCGTGAAGGAAACGATTTCAGCCTTCTGCTCGCCGTGACGGTCGAACGCCACGCGGCGCGCGAGCTTGAGCGCGGCCTCGTTGGCTTCGGCGCCCGAGTTCGCGAAGAACGCGCGCTCGGCGAAGGTGAGCGCTTCGAGCTTCTTCGCGAGGCGCAGCACCGGCTCGTTGGTGTAGCCGTTGCCGATGTGCCAGAGCTTGCCGCCCTGCTCGTGCAGCACGCGCAGCAGTTCGGGATTGGCGTGGCCGAGCGACGTCACGGCGATGCCGCATGCGAAGTCGATATAGTCGCGGCCCTCGGTGTCCCAGACGCGCGAGCCTTCGCCACGGTCGGGGACGAACGGCGCGGGAGAAAAGCACGGCACCATCACTTCGTCGAAGGTCTTGCGGCTCACGGTCTGGTCGTTCATGGCGAATCCTCTTGGGCTCAATGTGGGTTCTGGCTGGTTTGTGGCTGCTCTGTGACGAGGGGCGGCAATCGTCTGCTGCGATGCAGCGCCCTTTGCCTCATTAACAGAAGCAGTGTAGGCAACCGTGCGGTAATCGTCTTGCGTAACCGCGACGTGTTTTTTCGTCGGAGCCTGAATACGGGCGCTCTCAGTTGTACTCAATCGCGCTCGGGCGGCTCCACGAGCGCGCCCGCGCGTGGCTCCTGCACGCCGCCCGGCGCGCCGCCGTGCTGCCGCTCGATCCAGTTGCGGCGGTCCTCGCGCGGCGTCACGCCAAAGCGCTCGCGATACGCGTTGGAAAAATGCGCCGCCGACGAAAACCCGCACGCGAGGCTGATCTGCACCACCGACTTGCTGGTGCGCTGCAACTGCGAACGGGCTTTCGCAAGACGCAGGCCCAGGTAGTACTTCGAGGGCATCGCGTTCAGGTACTGCCTGAACAGGCGCTCCAGTTGACGGCGCGAAACCCCCACGTGGCCGGCGATCTCGTCGGTCGTGAGCGGGTCCTCGATGTTCGCCTCCATCAGCATGAGCGCGTCGTTCAGGCGCGGATGGCGCTCGCCGGGCGCGGTCACGAACGGAATGCGCTGGCGCTCGTCGCCGCTGCGCAGCGTGCTCGCGCCCATCGCGTCGGCGATACGGTCCACGAGCTCGGGGCCGTGCTCGCGGCCGATCATCGCGAGCATGAAGTCGAGCGTGGCCTGGCCGCCCGCGCAGGTCGCGCGATCGCGGTCGATCTCGTAGATGTGCTGGGTGACGATGGTGCGCTCGAACTGCTCGGAGAACTGCTGATAGGTCTCCCAGTTCACGGCGACGCGATAGCCCTGCAACTGGCCCGCCATCGCGAGCCACCAGATGCCGTGGTGGATGCCGGTCACGAGCGGCGTGCGCTGCCCAACGCGCGCGAGGCTCGCGAGAAACAGGCGATAGTCGGCGAACTGCTGGTAGCGCTCGGCCACGACGATGAGCCAGTCGCACGCGAGAGCGTCGCCGAACGCGCAGTCGGCGGGCCATTGCGCGCCGCCCGCGAGCGGCACGGGCCGGCCGTTCCACGAGCACATCTGCCAGCGGTAGAGCGCGCGCCCGTCGATCTCGTTGGCGAGGTTCAGGGCGTCGACGATGGGCCCCACGCCCGACATCGAGACCGGCGGCAACGCGACGATCGCGACCTGGGTCGTGCGCGACACCGACACGTCAGGCGCCCGCTTACTTGAGGCTGCCCGAGAGGAACTGGCGCAGCCGCTCGCTCTTCGGGTTGCCGAGCACGTCGGCGGGCGCGCCCTCTTCCTCGGTGCGGCCCTGGTGCAGGAACATCACATGATTCGAAACGTTGCGCGCGAAACCCATTTCGTGTGTGACGACGATCATCGTGCGGCCTTCCTCCGCGAGCCTTTGCATCACTTTGAGCACTTCGCCCACGAGCTCGGGGTCGAGCGCGGAAGTGGGCTCGTCGAACAGCATCACGTCGGGGTTCATCGCGAGCGCGCGCGCGATCGCCACGCGCTGCTGCTGGCCGCCCGAGAGATGCGAGGGATACTGCTTCTCCACGCGCGGCGCGAGACCGACCTTCTCCAGATAGCCGCGCGCGCGCTCCTCGGCTTCCTTGCGCGGCAGGCCGAGCACGTGAATGGGCGCCTCGATCACGTTCTCGAGCACGTTCATGTGCGACCACAAATTGAAGTGCTGGAACACCATCGCGAGCTTGGTGCGGATGCGCTGGAGCTGCTTGTGATCGGCCACTTCGAGGTCGCCGTTGCGGCCCGCCTTGGTGCGCACGGCTTCGCCGTCCACCACGATCTCGCCCGCGTTCGGCTTCTCGAGGAAATTGATGCAGCGCAGGAACGTGCTCTTGCCCGAGCCGCTCGCGCCGATGATGCTGATCACGTCGCCCTTCTTCGCGTCGAGCGAAACGCCCTTGAGCACCTCGTTGTCGCCATAGCGCTTGTGGATGTCGCGCGCAATCAGCTTGCTGTCCGATTGCGAGGTTTGCGTCGCACGCGAGGTCGTTTGCATCGTCTGAGCCAAGATGGTCTCCCAAAAATTATCGCGTACGCACGGCGAGATGGCCGAGCCAGCGCTTCTCCGCGCGGCGGAACGCGGCCACCAGCACGAACGATACCGCACAGTAGATCAGCGCCGCGAGCCCGAACGACTCGAACGAGCGGTACGTGGCCGAGTTGGCGTCGCGCGCGACCTTGAGGATGTCGGGCACCGTCGCCGTGAACGCCACCGTGGTCGCGTGCAGCATCAGGATCACTTCGTTACTGTACAGCGGCAGTGCGCGGCGCAGCGCCGAAGGCAGGACGACGCGCCAGTACATCGTGAACGGGCTCATGCCGTAGGCGCGCGCCGCTTCCACTTCGCCGTGCGAGGTCGCGCGGATCGCGCCCGCGAAAATCTCGGTCGTATAGGCGCAGGTGTTGAGCGCGAACGCGAGAATCGCGCAGTTCAGGCCGCTGCGGAAGAACGCGTCGAGGAGCGGCTCCGAGCGAATGAAGGCGAGACTGTACACGCCCGTGTAGATCAGCAGCAACTGCACGTAGAGCGGCGTGCCGCGAAACACGTAGGTGTAGAAGCGCACCGGCAGCGAGAGCCAGCGCCGGCTCGAGACGCGCGCGACCGCGAGCGGCACCGCGCAAACGAAGCCGAACGCCACGGAGATCACGAGCAGCCATAGCGTCATGGCAAGGCCGGAAACATGCTCGCCGTCCCAGTAGAGGAAGGCCTGGCCGAATTGATGGAGGATGTCGTTCATCGGTTCGCTTTCCCCGGTGTCACAGTTGCGCGTGGCGCACGCCCACGGAATAGCGGCGTTCGAGCCAGATCAGCGCGAAGTTCGAAATGGTGGTGATCGCGAGATAGATGAGCGCCGCGACCAGCAGGAAGAAGAACAGGTTGAAGGTGCTGCGGCCCGCGTCCTGCGCGGCCTTCACGACGTCGGCGAGCCCGATGATCGAGACCAGCGCCGTCGCCTTCACGAGCACCTGCCAGTTATTGCCGATGCCGGGCAGCGCAAAGCGCATCATCTGCGGAAACAGGATGCGCGCGAACACGCGCGCGCCGCTCATGCCGTAGGCGTGGCCCGCTTCGAGCTGGCCGCGCGGCACGGAGAGAAACGCGCCGCGGAAGGTCTCCGTGAAGTACGCGCCGTAGATGAAGCCGAGCGTGAGTACGCCCGCCACGAACGGGTCGATGTCGATCTGCGCCATGCCGAGCGCGTCGGTGGCCTCGTTCACGCCGATCTGGATGCTGTAGAACAGCAGCAGCATCAGCACGAGATCGGGCACCGAGCGGATCAACGTGGTGTAGGCCGTCGCGCAGGCTGCGAGCGGACGGTTGAACGAGAGCTTCGCCGCCGCCCCCACGAGGCCGAGCAGCACGGCCACGCCGAGCGAGAGCAGCGAAAGTTCGATCGTCTGGATCGTGCCGGCGAGCAGCACCGGGCCAAAGCCGTAGAGCATCACGCGCGTCTCCGTGAACAGGTTATCGACGCGCCGGGCAATGCCGCGGGCGCCGTTTGGAAGAGGTGCGCGGATGGTCGCAGCGCAAAATGGAATGCTCAAACGCGCACGCCGCTCGTGCTGCAATGCAACATGCGCGCGCATCGCCCATCTGGCCGGCGTTTTGGCCCGCGCCGTCAGGGGCGCGATGAATTTGAAAGCCGAAATAACAACGGCCGGCCAAGCGTGGCGTTTTCACAAGTTTCGGGTCGCTTTTTCGATAGAAGCGGCGGACCCTTGCGTGAGGCGTCTTCCCGGACGACCGGCGCGCGCGAGGCTTACGCGCCGCGCGCCGCCAGCCTGCGCGAAGCCGCGCTCGCGCCTTCCAGGCGCTCGACCAGCGCGCCGAACAACAGGCCGATGGTGGTCCAGAGGATCGCCTGCATACCGATCGAAACCGTGCGGAACTTCCACAGCAGCACGGCCGGAAACGCGGCGGGCACTTCGTTGATCGTCGGCAGCGCGAGCTGGATCGCGCCGATAACGACCACGAACAGCACGAGCGCGACGATCGACGCGTTCCAGACGCCGTGGCGCGGCACGAGCGCGGCGCGCACCTTGAGCGAGAACACCGAGACGGCAACGGAGATCGCGATCATCAGGAAGAACAGCCCGGTGCGCATGCCGATGGTGTCGGGGTCGCCGACCGACGGCGGGTTGGCCGGATATTTGATGTTCGGCACCATGTAGAACGCGACGAAGGCCGCCAGCGCGAGCCACACGGAGAGCGCGCGTGCCGGGATCGGGCCCGTGCGTCCGCGCGCATACGCGAACACGAGCGCGAAGATCCCGCCGATCGACGCGCCATAGACCATCACGCCCGTGAAGAGCCCGTAGCTCGCCTGGGTCGCGCGGCTCACGATTTCCGGCTCGGGCGCCTCGCCCTTGGCGGCATCGGCTTTTTCCTCGAACGAGATGGCCTGATCGACCTGCGGCTCGCCCACCACCCTGGCGAACGAGAACGTGAGCAACCCCGCGGCGATGCCTGCGAGCATGCCGCGTATCAACAGCTTGCCTACCATGTCAGCTCCCGGTCAGTGGCACGGAAAGCCGAGCAGATGGCGGCCGTCGTGAACGAATTCGTGGACGTACATGCCCGGGAAGATCGACGTCGCGCCCTGCTCGGCGCCGACGAAGTAGAGCGCCAGCAACAGCATGAGGCCGACGAAGACGGCCCAGGGCAGGATCTCGCGCAGGGGGATGGGTACGGGCGTAGCGGCCGGCACGTGCGCCGGACGGAATGCGGCTTCGGACATGATGACTTCTCCTGGGGTTACGCGCCCCGTTAGTCGCTGGATGGATAGCTGGTATAGCTAGCTGGTGGGTCCCGATACATGACACACGGGTCTGGCTTCCGTGGCTTCGAAACATCGGCGTTCGGCGTTTCGAAGGCGAGCGGTTACAGTGGCGCGACCGTGCCGGAGTTGCACCGGCTTCCGCGTGTCGGGGGAGCCTGTATTCTACGCGCTGAGCCGGCCTTGCGTGGGCCGAATGCAAGGCAGGAACAAGGCGGATGTAAACGAACGATGTGAGCGCCATGAACGATGGGCGGGGGGAACTGGCCGATGCCGGGAACGACAATCTGGCTGGTGTGTCATGCAGCCGATGCCGCGTTGCGGGCGGGGACGTTTCCTCGCGCACCGGACGCGGACGACAACGAAGAAGAACACACGCTCGATGCGCGCGCGGGCGAAGCGATCGACGCGTGGCGCGCGCGCTGGCAGACGCTGCTAGTGAGCGCCGACGCTGCAGCGCTACGCGCTTTGACGAGCCCCGCCGCCATCGCCCGCGCGAGCGCACAGGCGGCCGGCTTCGTCCCCGAGCGCGCCGATGCGCTCACCGACGCCGCCTACGGCGCATGGCAAGGCCGGCGCCTCGCCGATGTCGCGCGCGAAGCGCCCGAGGCGCTTGCGGCCTGGACGCGCGATCCGGCCTTCAGGCCGCCCGGCGGCGGCGAGTCGTTCGATGGCGTGCGCTCACGCGTGGCGGCGTGGCTCGACGCGCTGCCCGAGGCGGAGAAAACCGTGGTGGCGTTCACGCATGCGCCGGTGATCCGCGCGGCGGTCCTGCATGCGCTGGACGCGCCTTCGGCATCGTTCCGGCGCGTGGAGATCGCGCCGCTTTCGGTGACGGTGCTGCGACGGACAACGCAGGGATGGGTGTGGCTCGCGGATGGGTTTTGAGGACGAAGGAAACGCTGCGCCGGCAAGCCGTTCCGCGAGAGACAAGATCATGTTTCAAAATTGTCTATACGTGCTGAGATGAGCGACCATGCTCGGCGAGGCAGCCGTTTGCGAGCTGAAAGAGAGGCCGACCATGACAATCCAGACTCTGAGACGTTGGGGAAACAGCCTGGCGGTGCGCATTCCGGCGGACATGGCCGCCAGACTGCGCATAACGGAAGGACAAACTATCGAAGTGGATGTCGAAGACAGAGCCATCACAGTCCTGCCTCATACGTCGATCCGCGCCTTCTCGCGCACAAGGTATTTGCAGCAGTTGCGTGCGGGAAGGCGGGAACAACACCCGCTCATCGATTTCGGCGTGCCCCACGAGCCGAAAACTGGAGGCGGAGGATCCAGTCCGTAGCCCCCTACTCCAACCCCAACTGCGCCTTGATCGCGGGCAGCATGTACTGCACGGCCGCGCGTCCTTCTGCGATGGCCGGCTCGGCGCGATGAAAGTCGAAGATCCCCATGCCGCCCAGGCGCGGCTGGATCAGCACGTCGGCCGGCTCGCCCGCCAGCCGGCTGCGCGTGATGCGCACCTGCATGATGTCGATGCTCTGGGCAATCGAGCTCAGCAACGAAGGCACGCGCGCGTTGGGCCGCGGCGCCACGCGCACGTCCGGGCCGCCCAGCGTGCCCGGCCCCGAGGGCTGCAGCCAGCGCGGAAACGGCTTGCCGTTGCGGCGCAGCAGCGGCGCGGGCGGCGTTGACCCCGCATCGGCCTGTGCATCTACAGGCAAATCGGCCTGTACGTCCAACTGCCCGTCCAACTGCGCATCTAGCGGCAGTTCCGGCTCCGCGCCAGCAGCCAGATCCCGCGCCGCAGCCGCAACCTCGGCCGGCGTTTCGCGCGGCACGGTATCGATTGCGCCGCCCAGGTCGCGGCCATTGAGGATGTCGTGATTGAGGTCGATGGCGATCACCGTGTCGGCGCGCATCGCGCGCGCGGCCGAGACCGGCACCGGATTGCTGAGCCCGCCGTCGACGAGCCAGACGCCGTCGTGCCAGATCGGCGTGAACAGGCCCGGAATCGCAATCGACGCGCGCACCGCGTCCACCACGCCGCCCTCGCGCAACCAGACTTCGCGGCCCGTGTCGAGCTCGGTGGCCACGGCCGTGAACGGCATCGCGAGTTCGTCGATCGCGCACCCGTTGAACTGCTTCGCGAACAGGTCGATCACCTTGCGTCCGCCCAGCAGCCCGCCGGAAAAGCGCAAGTCGAGCAGCCGCACCACCGTCTGCCACGTGAGCTTGCCGACCCATTCCTCGAGCCAGTCGAGATCGCCGTTCGCGTAGACGGCGCCCACCAGCGCGCCGATCGAGGTGCCGCACACCACGTCGGGCTTGATGCCCGCTTCCTCGAGCGCGCGTATGGCGCCGATATGCGCCCAGCCGCGCGCCGCCCCGCCACCGAGCACGAGTCCCACGCGCGGCGGACGCCGACGATGCATCATCATGCGCACCTCCCGCGTTCGCCCGTTATTCCCACGAATTTGTTCATCATTTCGTCCCGTACTTGCACGCCCGATATCAAGTACCCGATGCCCTAATGCCCGCGAATCACGTCGGAGCGCGAGGTCGTCGAAACCCGGCCGTCCGGCCCGAAGTGCACATTGAAATACGCTTCCGGCGTGACGCCCCCTTCGAGCCACTTCCAGCTCCACACCGTTTCCTGCTTGAGCCGGTACGCGGCCACCTGGCCCGGCTTGCCGAGCAGGCGCCGCACGTCGTCCTGGCTCTCGCCGATGCGCACCTTCGCGAAGTTCTCGGCGGTGAGCACCTGGGTGATCGCCACGAGCCGCCCGTTGGGTCCGATGTCGACCATGTAGGTCTTGAGCCCCTGCGGGCCGCGCGGATATTCGAGCCGCCGCGAGCCGTCGTCGAATACGCGCTCGGTCTCGGGCTTGCCCATCTGCTCGCGCACCTGGTCGAGCGTCGAGACGCCGGGCGTCAGGCCCTTGAGCAGGAGCGTGTCGGGTTTCACCGAGTCGAAGAAGGCCTTGAGCGTCTGCCGGAGGGCGTCGAGCATGGAGTCGATCTGGCGGTCGTCGCAACCCGAAAGCGTGAGCGCCGCCAGTGCGGCGCACGCCACGGCAAGCGAGCGCGTGAATGAAAAAGTGGGCGACATAGCCTGGCTGGACAGTGGCTGCGCATCGCGAGGCGTCACGACGACACCGGCGAAGCGACGCTTCCCGCGCACGCCGGGCCAGCGGCTCAGCATGCGCTTACATCCCACAATGTACCGTCAATGCGGCTCGTCGTGGCGTGCCGCCGGCTCCCGATGCGGCGCGCGCGCCACGCGAGCGCGGGCCACGGCGGCCGGCAACGCTTCGTGGGCGGCCGCCGCCTGCCTGCCGTCGCGCGCCGAGCGGCGCGTGCGCACGATCTCGGCGGCCTGCCAGGAAAGCAGCGCGAGCACGCCGAACACCACCTCGCGCATGCGCTTGACGAGCGCGAGCGAGAACGCCACCTCCGGGCTCACGCCGAACAACTGCGCGAGCAGCACCACCGCGACTTCCTGGACGCCGAGACCCGCCGGCACCATGAAGGCCGCGTGGCGCACGGCCTGGGTGATGGCTTCGATCGCGAGCGCCTCGCCCACCGTGACCGGATGACCGAGCAGCGCGAGCGCCCACCACGTCTCGAAGGCGCCGAGCATGTAGCCGCCGAGCTGCCAGAAGAACGCGCGGAACATCAGGCCGGTGCGCGACATGAGGCGGTCGAGATCGGCGTCGAGCTGCTGGCCGTCGAGACCCATCATGAGCGAATTGTCCGTGCCGAAAAGGCGCGCGGCCCAGCGCTCGATCGCATGGAACACCCCGCCGCGACGCAGCAGGAAGACCGCGAGCACGGGCAGCGGCGCCGTCAATACCAGCGCGAGCGCGATCGTGACGATGGTGCGCAGCGACCCGCCGTCGCCCGTCGCGGCCACGATCAGCACGACGCCGAGCGCCGAGAACGCGTACTGCACGGCAATCGTCACGAATACCTCGACGATCACCGAGGCCGTGACCTGGCTTGCGTCGCCGGCGCCGCGCAGCTTCCAGCGCGCGAGCCGCACGCCGACGATCTCGCCGCCCACGCCCACCACGGGCAGCAGACGGTTGACGGCCTCGCGCACGGTCGCGACCCACCAGAGGAAACTGAGCGGCGCGCGCTTGTCGAGCAGGAGGCGCCACGCGTGCGCATCGAGCAGCAGCGGCAACGCGTGGAACGGCACGAGCCAGAGGAGCACCGGACCCGCCGTGCCGATCACGCGCACCACGTCGCGCGCACCGTCGTGCACGGCCAGGCCGATCAGGATCGCGATCCCGACCGGCAAGCCCAGCCATTGAAGCCACTTCATGATGATGCCTGTGTCTCGCGGGGGAGCGCGCGTGTGTCGCCCGGTGCGGGGGAGTTTGCCGCCACCGGTTCACCGGGGTGCCCACCAAAAAACACATCGGTGAAGCCGCCGTGGCGCACGCCCGAGCGCTTGAGCGCCTCGGCCACGCGCGGCGAAATCAGCGCGCCGAGTTCGTCGGCATGGCGATACGCGTGCATCGACGCCGTGATCGGCCCCTCGCCCGCCGCCGGCGCTTCGGCCGGATGGCAGTAGATCTCGCCGACGCCCTGCGGCGGCAGATGCGCGAGCGCTTCGAGCAGCACCGCTTCGTCCATCGCGCCGGTCCTGGCGATACCCACGACGTAATCGTTATGCGCAACGCCCGCACGCGAAAGACGCGCGCGCACAAGCGCGAGCCAGGGCTTGAGCGCAAACGGCGCACCGGCCTCCAGCGGCAGGCGCATCGCACGCAAGCCGTACTCGCGGCCAATCGAGAGGATCAGCGACAGCACCGTGGGATGCAGATGGAAATGCTTGTGCGTGTTCACGTGATCGAGCGCGAGCCCGGTCGCCGCGAACGCCTCGAACTGCGCGCGGATCTCGCGCGCGAGCTGGGCGCGCACGTGCGGCAGGAAGAAGAAGCGAATGCCGTCGCGGACCATGTTGTCGCCGAAGCGGCCATCGGCGTCCACCAACGCCGGAATCTGCGTGCGCGGCAGCATCGCCGCGCCGTCGGCGAGCACCAGATGCAGCCCCACGCGCAGGTCCGGCAGTCGCCGCGCGCGCGCCACCGCGTCCGCGGCGGCAGGCGCCGCAACCATCAGGCTCGCGGCGTTGAGCACACCGTCGCGATGCGCGCGCTCGACCGCCGCGTTGACCCGCTCGTGCAAGCCGAAGTCGTCGGCCGTGAAAATCAGCGCGCAGCCATCGCCCGCTCCGCGCGCGGCTTTCCCGGCGTCTGGGGCAGCGTCCGCGCGCTGCGGCGCATCCATCATGCCTCGTGGGCGCGCAGGAAGCGGAAGAACTCCACGCCTTCGCGCAGACGGCGCTTCATCATGTCCCAGCTCGTGAGCATTTCGCGCACGATTTCCCAGATCTTCGACGGACGGAAATAGAACTGGCGATAGAACTGCTCGAGATGGTGATAGATCTCGTCGCGCGACAGATGCGGATAGCCGATCGCCGCGAGCTGCACGCCTTCCTTGCTCACCAGGTTGATGGTCTTGTTCTCTTCCATCCAGCCGTTTTCGACGGCCTGCTTGTAGAGCGTCGTGCCCGGATACGGCGCGGCGAGCGAGACCTGGATCGTGTGCGGATTGATTTCCTTCGCGTACTCGATGGTCTTCTTGATCGTTTCCGGCGTCTCGCCGGGCAGGCCGAGAATGAAGGTGCCGTGAATCTTGATGCCGAGCTTCTTGCAATCGGCGCTGAAGCGGCGCGCAAAGTCCGTGCGCACGCCCTTCTTGATGTTCACGAGGATCTGGTCGTCGCCCGATTCGAAGCCGACGAGCAGCAGGCGCAGGCCGTTTTCCTTCATGACCTTGAGCGTCTTGTACGGCACGTTCGCCTTCGCGTTGCACGACCACGTCATGCCGAGCTTGCCGAGGCCGATCGCGATGGCTTCGGCGCGCGGCAGGTCGTCGGTGAAGGTGTCGTCGTCGAACATCAGCTCCTTGACTTCCGGCATGTTGTCGCGAATCCACTTCGCTTCGGCGATCACGTTCTCGACCGAGCGCGTGCGGTAGCGGTGGCCGCTGACCGTCTGCGGCCACAGGCAGAACGTGCAGCGCGACTTGCAGCCGCGGCCCGTGTAGATCGACACGTACGGGTAGTTCAGATAGCCGATGAAGTAGTTGTCGATCTTCAAATCGCGCTTGTAGATGGGCGCGACGAACGGCAGCTCGTCCATGTTCTCGAGGATCGGACGCGCTTCGTTGTGCTCGATCGAGCCGTCCTTCGCGCGCCAGCTCAAGCCCTTGATCTCGGCGAACGGCTTGCCTTCGGCGATTTCCTTGCAGGTGAAGTCGAATTCCTCGCGGCAGACGAAGTCGATGGCTTCGGTCGCCGTGAGCGAGTTGTGCGGATCGACCATCACCTTCGCACCCACCATGCCGACGATCAGCGACGGCTTGCGCTTCTTGAGGTCCTGCGCGAAGAGCGCGTCGGTCGGAAACGACGGCGTGCTCGTGTGGATGATCACAAGGTCGTAGTCCATCGCGATCTTGAGCGTTTCTTCAACGCCGATGCCGTCGGCCGGCGCATCGAGCACGCGGCTGTCCGGCACGAGGGCCGCGGGCTGTGCGAGCCAGGTCGGATACCAGAACGAGCGGATCTCGCGCTTCGCCTGATAGCGCGAGCCTGCGCCACCATCGAAACCGTCATAGGACGGGGCCTGCAAAAACAGCGTTTTCATGAGATGAGTGCTCCGGCAACCCGCTTCTTTGTTAGCGGGTCATGAATGAACGATTGCGCATGCGCGCCGGCTAAGGCCAGCGCTCATGCGCGACAAATGGGTTTTGCGCCCCGGGTTTCAGCCCCCGGGCGCTTCGATCTGATGCCCCGGCCGCTTCAGCGGCCTTCCGATACCTCGACAGCCGCCCGGCGCCGCGTGGCGCTCACGCGCGCTTCGCCGCCCGCGCCCGGCAGCCTGGCCACCCCGCTCATTTCGGCCGCAGCGACGCTGTCGGGGTTGGCGACCGGTACGCGCACGCCGCGCCAGATGACATGCGAGCCGAACGCGGCGGCCAGCCACTGCAGCAACAGGAGCGCGTCGCGCAGCGGCACCAGTGGCAAATCGCGCCAGAACTCCGCCAGGCTCGAACTGCTGCGCGCATGCAGCGCCAACCGCGCGATGATACCGCCAACCGTACTGGTCCCGAGCGCGGCCAGCGCCGCCCGCATGCCGGCGCCGGGAGCCGCCGCGCCGACGCTCGCGAGGAGCAGCCAGTGCGCGAGCGCGCCGAGCACGAGCCACGGCGAGGTGAACGTGATGAACAGCGACGCGAACCCGGCCGGATTGACCGAGCGGATCGTGCGCAGCCAGCGCGTCTCGCGCAGCCACAGCGTGCGGAAGGTCGGCTCGATCACATCGGTGGCGACCAGCACCGGCGCCAGCACCGTCGCGAGACCGTGATCGCGCGCGAAGCGGGCGAGCTGATAGTCGTCGGCGAGACAGTCCTTGAGCGCCTCGAAGCCGCCGATGCGCTCGAGCGTGCCGCGCGAGAGCGTAAGCGTCGCGCCGAAGCCGAACGCACGCGAGCCCGTGGAATGCGCGACGCGCACCGAAGGCGCAAACCATTCGTTGATGAAGAGCGCGCCCACGCGCGGCCAGAAGCCGCCGACGCTGCGCGCGCTGTACAGGCAGGTGACCACGCCCACTTGCGGGTCGGCGAGCGGCGCGGTGACGATCTCGAGATAGTCGGGCTCGACGGCGATGTCGCTGTCGGCGACGATCAGCACATCGTGGCGCGCATGCGCCGCCATGTTGATGAGATTGCTGACCTTCAGGTTGCTGCCGTGCACGCGCGCGTCGATCACGAGCGCGATGTCATGGCCCGGATACGCGGCCTGCAGCCGCTTCACGACCGCAATGGCCGGATCCCTCGGCGACGACACGCCGAAGATCAGCTGATAGCGCGGATGGTGCTGCTCGCAGAAGGTGGCGAGATTTTCGTAGAGACGGGGCTCGGCGCCGCACAGCGGCTTGAGCACGCTGACCGTTAGCGGCGTGCGCGCGCGGGCGCGCCGCGCCGCCTCGCGCACCTGGGCGAGGGAGCCGAGACGCGGCATCGTCAGCGCGGCGCTGATGGCGTAGAAGGTGGCCGCGCAGCACAGCGCGATCACGAGCCACCATGCCGGTGGCCACAGAAAGACTGGCGCCGCCGTCATGCCGCGGTGCCTCGCGCATCGCGCGCAACGGCCCCACAACCGGAATCGGCGGACCGCGATGCCGCCGCGGTGCAAACGCGCGGCGCGCTGGTCAGCTCAAGCGTGTCGCCTGCTACCATTTGCCCTATCCTGAATATCACAAAAAAACACGCGCATCGTAGCTGCGCCGCATATTTGCCGCCATACCACTTGGCAGACGGCTCCGCATTTTCTTGAGGCTGCGCAAATCAATCGCCGGATTGATTAGACGTTACTCAAATAGAAGGCACGGATTGCACCGCTCGCGCCCTGATTCAAAGGCGAAAATTGTAGCAGCAACGCCCCTTTGCCGCTTCCGCAACCCTCGCAAAAATGCTTCTCATCCTTGCAAAAACGGCAATTATTTCACGCCGTCCACGATGAGCTTCCAATACGATCCATTTCTGAAATATTTGGTAAGAATATTGAAAAGTGTTTTTAACGAGATTGAATCTGGATTTTGCGGAAGCGCATGGAAATTCGTATAAACAAGAATAATTACGATTCAATTTAAAAATAATTTTCGGAGAAACTGAAACCACGTAAGGCGCATGGGTTAGCGGAGGCCGTCAGCAGGATCCGGAGTGCTTTGGCACAATGGCCCCCACCTTGCGCCTGGCTTGCAGCCGCCCCGCCGCCCTCGCGGTGCATTCGGGGACCCGGCTCGCGCGGCCGCGCTTCACGAACCCCGGAACACTATCCGCCCATGAGTGCCCGCATGATCCCCTTCTCCGTCCTCGATCTCTCGCCGGTGCCCGCCGGCTCGAACGCCGGCGCCGCGCTGCGCAACACGCTCGACCTCGCGCAGCATGCCGAGCAATGGGGCTACCACCGCTACTGGCTCGCCGAGCACCACAACATGACGGGCATCGCCAGCGCCGCCACCTCGGTCGTGATCGGCCACGTGGCGGGCGGCACGCGCACGATCCGCGTGGGCTCGGGCGGCATCATGCTGCCCAACCACGCGCCGCTGGTGATCGCCGAGCAATTCGGCACGCTCGAGGCGCTCTATCCGGGCCGCATCGACCTCGGACTCGGGCGGGCGCCCGGCACGGACCAGACCACGGCGCGCGCGCTGCGCCGCGATCTGCAGGCGAGCGCCGAAGCCTTCCCCGACGACGTCGCCGAGTTGCAGCGGCTCTTCGGCGATCCCGTCGAAGGCCAGCGCGTGCGCGCGGTGCCGGGCGCCGGGCTGCACGTGCCGATCTATATCCTCGGTTCGAGCCTCTACGGTGCGCAACTGGCCGCGGCGATGGGCCTGCCGTTCGCGTTCGCCTCGCACTTCGCGCCCGATCACCTGCTCACCGCGCTGCGCGTTTATCGCTCGCAGTTCCGCCCCTCGGCCACGCTTGCGAAACCGCATGCGATGGTGGGCGTGAACGTGTTCGCCGCTGAAACCGACGACGAGGCGCGGTTGTTGTTCACCTCGTTGCAGCAGCAGTTCGTGAATCTGCGGCGCGGCACGCCGGGGCAGCTCCCGCCGCCGGTGGCGCAGATAGCGGCGAGCGAATTCGAGCTGTCGGGTGTCGCGCATTCGCTCGCGTGCTCGGTGGTGGGCGACCGCGCGAGCGTGCGTGCCGGGCTCGCTTCCGTGATCGAGCAGACCGGCGCGGACGAGCTCATCGTCACCGCGCAGATTTACGATCACGCGAAGCGCCTGCGCTCGTTTGAGATTACCGCTGAGGTGCGCTCGGAGATGGCTGCTTCCTGATTGATGCGGTTGGTGTGATTGAAGCGGGATGGGCTGAGGCGGCAGGATCAGTCGAAGCCGATCTGGCTACGCGAGGCGTGAGCGAAGCTGAGGAGGCGGACTGCTTCGAGCAGTATGAGCACGATATGGAATTGTGTAGTGCGCTCGTAGTCCGATGGGCGGTTCTCGCGGTCGCGCCCTTTGTGAGCAAAATTTCAATGCCTGCTTCGTTGACGCGATACCAACTAAGCACGGCCTCACTAAATGTCTCACCACGCGAGATTGCGCGATAAAGAACAGGCGTGGCCTTATCAATATCCTTTTCAATCGAAAGCGGTTGATGCACTCGGGAACCGGTCAGCCGCCCGGTGTTCCCATCAATTGGCGCGTGCATGCCGTGCACCACGCTTAGCACTTCAATGCTGCCCTCACGGCCCATCACTTCGCTTGAACCTCGGATCGGGGTGCCGTCTCCGCCTTTCAACCACAGATACAGGGGTGAGGCCATATAGGTGCTCCTGCCTTGTGAAAAGAACGCCATATGTAGCCGCTTTGCTGCGTGCGGTATATGACGCTTGACAAAAGTTCATGCTCTGTCGGATTTTTCAATTTGCCCCTCGTATGGGGCGTAACCCACGGGAGCATGGCAATGAAACTGATGGTAAGCAATGAGGAGAAAACTCGGTGAGGGTAATTGTCGATCACGACAACGTGAATGACTTCACGCTCGATGCGGGCGAATGCCGTCAGCGCTCGTCTTCAGCTCGCGCGCATACCAGTCGTCCACCGAAAGCGAAGGCACGCCCTTGGCCTTCCAGTCCTCGGGCCCGATCGGATTTACGAGCACCAGTTGCTCGGTCTCGCGCGGATACATCAGCCCATAACGCGGCGGGCTTGCTCGGCATTGTTATTCGCAACTCTTCGGAGCCTAGCCCAGTAAGGATTTGAGAGATTTCGACGAAAAGCTGTCCGAACTGCGCTCTGATTTGCGATCGATCGCCCTTGATCATACTCGGCCAGGGTTTGAGCGAAATACAGGTGTGCCGCAGGCAGAAAAACAGGTGCTTCGCGGATTTCCGGTAAAAGACAGCTACTGCCTGTCCGCCAGCACGCTCCTCGGCAGTTGCGGTGGCGGGCCGGAAATCCGTTTGAACGTTCAGCGATTCGTCGGCATCGCTGCCAACCAGTCCAGCAGCGCCTTATGAAATGCCTGCGGGTCCTGAATCTGCGGCGCGTGCCCAAGCTCTGGGAATTCAACCAGCGTCGCGTGCGGAATCGCTTTCGCGGCCGTCTTACCGAGTTCCGGGTAATGACCAAGCTTTGCGCGCACTTCCGGTGGCGAAAAGTCCTTGCCGATCGCGGTCGTGTCCTTGTCGCCGATCATCAGCAGCGTCGGCATCTGCAACTGGCCGAGTTCGTATATCACCGGCTGCGTGTAGATCATGTCGTAGAGCAGCGCTGAATCCCACGCCACCTGCGCCTTCCCTGGTCCCCGATACATGCCCGCAAGCATCTGCACCCACGGCTCGTACGCCGGACGCCACCGGCCCGCGTAGTAGGTCGCTTGCTCGTAGCGGCGGATACTGTCCGCCGTCGTCTTCAGTTCGCGCGCATACCAGTCGTCGACCGATATCGACGGCACGCCCTTTGCCTTCCAGTCCTCGAGCCCGATCGGGTCGACCAGCACCAGTTGCTGCGTCTCGCCCGGGTACATCAATGCATAGCGGATCGCGAGCATGCCGCCGGTCGAATGGCCGATAAGCGTCGCTTGCGTGATGCCCAGCGATTCGAGCAGCGCGTGCGTGTTGCGCGCAAGCTGCTGGAAGCTGAACTGGTACGCGGCGGGTTTGCTCGATTTGCAAAAGCCGATCTGGTCCGGCGCGATCACGCGATAGCCGGCATTGGTGAGCCGCGTGATCGTCTCGTCCCACGTGGCGGCGCAGAAGTTCTTGCCGTGCAGCAGGACTGCTACGCGACCGTTGGGTGGGGTCTGGCCCACCGGCTGCACATCCATATAGGCCATGTGCAGCGTCTGACCTTGCGACGTGAAGCTGAAGTCATGCACCGGATGCGGATAGCTGAAGCCCTGCAGCTCGGGACCATAGGTAGGGGCGTCGGGCGGCGTGGTCGCCGTCGTATTCTCCACGGACGCTGCCGCAGCGGACGGCGCGTTCGCGCCGCTTCCGGCGGCACAGGCGGCAAGACCGAATGCGGCAGCGCAGCAGGCGGCGATGGCGAAAAGCTTGCGTATCGGGAACATGGGCAATGTCGTCGTGAGCGGTGTGAGTTCGCGCGCGGCCGAGGCTTTAAGGCCCGGCGCGCGCGATGGGCGGCGCGTCAGCGATTCTAGCCGCCATGCGCGCCGCGTGCGGGCAGCGCAGCAATCTTGCGATACGCCCCGCGCTGGCGCGACGATCCAGGCAAGCAGTTTGCTGCTCCCGCGCGAGCGCCGTCCGCTGGCGCGCTGTGCAGCGAATTCGCGCAACGCGGCTTTCGGTGCTAGAACAGTCAATGCGCGGTCACAAAAACGACGCCGACGGCGGGCCGATGACGTCCCAGCGACGTCCCAGCGACATCCCGGCAACACGCCAGCGACGTTCCAGCGTCACGCACGCCGAGCGACCCGGATCCGGCGACACCCCGGGGGCACAACAAGGAGACGATCATGGAAACTCCGGCAAGCCTCAACGACCTGCAGCGCACCACGCTCGCCATCGTGCTCGCGGGCGGACGCGGCACGCGCCTCGGCCCGCTCACCAACAAGCGCGTGAAGCCGGCGGTCTACTTCGGCGGCAAGTACCGCATCATCGACTTCGCGCTCTCGAACTGCCTGAACTCGGGCATCCGCCGCATCGCCGTCGTCACGCAATACAAGGCGCATTCGCTGCTGCGCCACATGCAGCGCGGCTGGGGCTTCCTGCGCGGCGAATTCAACGAATTCGTCGACCTCTGGCCCGCCCAGCAGCGCGTGGAAGGCGCGCACTGGTATCGCGGCACCGCCGACGCCGTCTACCAGAATCTCGACATCATCCGCTCGATCTCGCCGAAATACGTGATCGTGCTGGCCGGCGACCACATCTACAAGATGGATTACACGCGCATGGTGGCCGACCACGCCGCGAGCGGCGCCGACTGCACGGTGGGCTGCATCGAGGTGCCGCGCCTCGATGCGCGCGCGTTCGGCGTGATGGCCGTGGACGAGTCGCGCCGCGTCACGGGCTTCGTCGAGAAGCCCGACGACCCGCCCGCGATGCCGGGCCGCCCCGACATCGCGCTCGCGAGCATGGGCATCTACGTGTTCGAGACCGCCTATCTCTTCAAGCAACTCGAGGAGAACATCTCGCGCAGCGCCACCGACCACGACTTCGGCAAGGACATCATTCCGCGCGTGGTCACCGAAGGCCACGTGATCGCGCATCCGTTCAGCCTGTCGTGCGTCTCGTCCGATCCGAACGCCGAGCCCTACTGGCGCGACGTGGGCACCATCGACGCCTACTGGTCGGCCAATCTCGACCTCGCCTCGACGATTCCCGCACTCGATCTCTACGACCGCAACTGGCCCATCTGGACCTATCAGGAACAACTGCCTCCCGCCAAGTTCGTGCGCGACCTGAATGGCCTGCAAGGCTCGGGCACCAACCTGATCGTCTGCGGCGGCAGCGTGATCTCGGGCTCGCAGATCTCGCGCTCGGTGATCTCGTCGAATGTGGTCGTGAAGTCGTTCTGCAACATTGCCGAGGCAGTCTTGTTGCCGGAGGTGAGCGTGGGCGCGAGCTGCCGGCTGCGCAAGGTGGTGGTGGACCGCGGCTGCGCGATCCCCGACGGCACCGTGATCGGCGAGGACCCCAAGCTCGACGGCGAGCGCTTCTACCGTACCGAGAACGGCGTCGTGCTGGTCACCGACGAGATGCTGAGGAAGCTCGGGCACGGCGGCTGAGCGGCGCGGCGGAGCCCGTGGCGCGCGTGCGCACCGCCACTCACCGAGCAAACGATCAACGAACGCCCATCAACGAAAAATCAACGAACACTCGCGCCAGCCAGCAAAGGACCCCAGACCGATGACGATCCGCGTCCTGCATGTAGCCAGCGAGCTCTATCCGCTGCTCAAGACCGGCGGTCTCGCCGATGTCACCGCCGCGCTGCCCGTCGCGCTGATCGAGCAAGGCGCCGATGCGCGCGTCCTGCTGCCGGGTTTCGCGAGCGTGGCCGCGGGACTCGCCGATCTGCGGCCGGTCGCGCGCCTCTCGCGCAGCTTCGGCGCGCCCGAGGCCTCGCTCGAGCTGGGCCGCCTGCCGGGCAGCGAGCTGCCTGTCTACATGATCCGCGCCGACGCGCTCTACGACCGGCCCGGCAACCCCTATCTCGATGCCGAGCAGGTGCCCTACGGCGACAACGCCCAGCGCTTCGCGCTGCTCGGCTGGGCCGCGGCCGAGCTCGCGCAGCACGCCGATCCGGACTGGGCGCCGCGCATCGTGCACGCGCACGACTGGCATGCGGGGCTCGCGCCGGCCTATCTGCGCGCCGCCGCGCGCGCACGCGGCCACGGCGATCCTCACTCCCCGCTATCGTCGTCATCATCGCCCCGGGCAGGCGTGCGCAGTGTCTTCACGATCCACAACCTCGCCTACCAGGGCATTTTCCCGGCCCAGCAATTCGACCTGCTGGGGCTGCCCGCCGACTTCTTCGACATGCACGGCGTCGAGTTCTACGGTCAGCTTTCATTTCTGAAAGCCGGCCTCTATTTCGCCGACAAGATCACGACGGTGAGCCCGACCTACGCGCGCGAGATCCAGACCGTCGCCCAGGGCTGCGGCCTCGAAGCGCTGCTCAAGGGGCGCGCGCACGATCTCCTGGGCATCCTGAACGGCGTCGACTACGCGATCTGGAATCCGGCCCACGACGACGCCATCGCCACGCATTACTCGAGCGCGCATATGAGCGGCAAGCAGCGCTGCAAGACCGCGCTGCAGACGCACCTGAAGCTCGCGCAACGGCACGATGCGCCGCTGTTCGGCGTGGTGAGCCGCCTCACCGAGCAAAAAGGCCTCGACCTGCTGCTCGGCGCGCTGCCCGAAATCGTCGCGCGCGGCGGTCAGCTCGTGGTGCTCGGCACCGGCGACGCGAGCCTCGAACAAGGCTTCACGCGCGCGGCGCGCCAGCATCCCGACGCCGTGGCGGTCGAGCTCGGCTTCGACGAGACGCTCGCGCACGCGATCGTCGCGGGCGCCGACGTCATGGTGGTGCCCTCGCGCTTCGAGCCGTGCGGGCTCACGCAGCTCTACGCGCTCGCCTATGGCGCGCTGCCGCTCGTGCATCGCGTGGGCGGTCTCGCCGACACCGTGGTCGACACCTCGCTGGAAAATCTCGCCGATGGCCTCGCCACCGGCTTCGTATTCGAGCGCTTCGAGCCCGACGCGCTCGCGGCCGCGATCCGCCGCGCTTTCGCGCTCTATGCGCGCAGCCACGACTGGCGCGAGACGCGCGCGCGCGGCATGGAGCAGGATTTCGGCTGGGCCGCTTCGGCGCAGCGCTACATGGCGCTCTATCGCGAACTGGCCTGAAAGCGAGACTCCTGAACGCAACACTGCACCCACGCGGCCATCGACTGGGCGCGGCGAATTCGGTTATCGTTGCTGCACCGCGCGAATTTTCGCGCCCTCCACAGAACGCCCATGAAAAACGTTTTGAGCATCCAGTCGCACGTCGTGTTCGGCCATGCGGGCAACAGCGCCGCTGTGTTCCCGATGCGCCGCCTCGGCGTGAACGTATGGCCGCTCAATACCGTGCAGTTCTCGAACCACACGCAGTATGGCCACTGGAGCGGCAGCGCGATCGACGCCGAGCAGATGGTGGAGCTCGTCGAAGGCATCGGCGCGATCGGCGTATTGCCGCGCTGCGATGCGGTGCTCTCGGGCTACCTCGGCGCGCCCGAGCAGGCGCAGGCCGTGATCGACATCGTGCGCGCCGTGAAGGCCGCCAACCCGCAGGCGCGCTACTTCTGCGACCCGGTGATGGGCACCGTCAACAGCAACGGCAGCGGCTGCAAGGTCGAGCCCGGCATCCAGGAGTTTCTGGTCCAGTACATGCCCGAAGTGGCCGACGCGCTGATGCCGAACCACAGCGAGCTGCAACGGCTCGTCGGGCGCGAGATCGAGACCGCCGAAGAGGCCGTCGACGCCTGCCGCGAACTGCTCCAGCGCGGGCCGAAGCTCGTGCTCGTGAAGCATCTGCTCGATCGCAACAGCCAGGCGGACACCTTCAACATGCTCGTCGTGAGCGAGCGCGAGGCGTGGCTCGGCCAGCGCCCGCTCTATCACTTCGCGCGCCAGCCCGTGGGCGTGGGCGACATCACGAGCGCCATCTTCGTCGCGCGCCTGATGAACGGCGACGCGCTGCGTCCCGCCTTCGAGCACACGCTCGCCGCCGTGAACGCGGTCGTGAAGACCACCTACGACGCGGGGCGCTACGAGCTGGAGATCGTCGCGGCGCAGGACCAGATCGCGCGGCCGCGCGAGTGGTTCGACGCCTGGGCCATCGACATGGGCTGAATGCGTGGGCTAACTGAACAGACTAACTGAGCGGCCGCGCGTCCTATAATGCGATCCGCATGCGCCCTGTGCGCCTGAGCATTCGCGCACCCGGGCGCCGCGCCCACCGTTAGTCGTTAGTGAAGAGATTGACCGATGTCCCACCCTATCCGCAGCGAACAGGAAGAGTATTTCGAGCAGTTGTGCCTTGCCGTCGACGCCGGCGAGACGCACGAGCAGGAAGCGATCGAATACTTCGAAGAGCAAAGCCATGAAGCCGATTTCGATGCCGCCCAGTGGCTCGACATCGCGCTTTATCATGCGCCCGAAGTGGCGCGCGGCATCATCGACCTCGTCGACGAGGAAGACCGCCAGCGCAGCGACATCGCGCAGACCATCGCCGACAACCTCGACATCGCCTATGGCGACGAAGACTGCGAGCGCTTCGAGGCAATCGTGCGCCTCGCACTCTCCAACGGCGTGCCCGTCGACCTCGACGTCGTGCTCGACGGCTGCAACCGCGCCCTCGACGACCTCGAAGGCTGGGCGAACGAAGACACCATGGCGCCGCTCGTGCGCCTGCGCGAAACCCTCCTCGCCATGCAAGCGGAGCGTTGAGCACGTGGCGCGCGGTGGCGAGCCGGCACGCTGACTTCAAACGCAAGCGCGCCTGAAAAACGGCACCGCAGCACGCTACGCTACACTGCACGGCAGACCGCACGGCCCGCAGCACGACAGACCGGCAACGTAAAAGAACACCTCCGCGTCAGGAGTCACGATGAGACCGCGCCCCACGCCGCCACGCCGCCCGCCCGGCGCCCCGCCCCGCCCGTTGGCGCTTGAGCGGCCCCCGCCTGCCCGCCCGTCGCGGCGCCGCGCGCTCTTCGCCATCGTGCTCGGCGCGCTTTCGTGCGTGCTCGCGTCGGCGCCCGGCAGCGCCGCGCGCGCGGCCGGGCCGCTCACCGTGCGCATCGGCTTTGTCGCGCCGCTGACCGGCGAGTACGCGGACTATGGCCACGATCTGCAAAACGGCGTCCAGCTCGCCATCGACGAAGCCAATGTGCAGGGCGTGAAGATCGGCGATCAGACGGCGCACTTCGAGCTCGTCTCCATCGACGATCGCGCCGATCCGCGCGGCGGTCTGCAAGCCGCCGCGCAACTCACGAACCAGAACGTGACGGCCGTGGTCGGCCACTTCAACTCGGGCACGGCAATCCCGGCCTCGCGCATCTACGAAAGCGCCGGCATCCCGATGATCGACCCCGCCGCGACCAATCCGGTCATCACTTCGCAGGGCTTTGCCAACGTCTTCGCGGTGATCTCGAACGACGCGCAGAACGCGGGCATTGCGGGCGCGTGGGCCGTCGACGTGATGAAGGCGCGGCGCATCGCCATCGTCGATGACCGCAGCGCGTTCGGCCAGGGCGAGGCCGACGTGTTCGAGCGCACCGTGAAGGCGCACGGCGGCACCGTGGTCGCGCGCGAGTTCGCGGCGAGCGACACGAGCGACGCCATCGACTTCGGCCCGCAGCTCGCGCGCATCAAGGCCGCCGACGCCGACCTGCTCTACTTCGGCGGCCTCGCGCGCCAGGCGGCGGCGCTCGTGAAGCAGATGAAGGCGCGCAGCATGCGCGCGCAGTTCGTGGGCGGCGGCGGCGTGGCGTTTCCCGAATTCGTGCGGCTCGCGGGCCCCGCGGGCGAAGGCGCGCTCGCGTGGGAATATGGCCGCCCGCTCGCGCAACTGCCCGATGGGCCGGCCTTCGCGCAGCGCTTCAAGAGCCGCTTCGGCACCGACGTGCTCGCCTACGCGCCGTTCGGCTATGACGCCGCCTGGGCGGCCATTCACGCGATGACGGCGGCGAAGTCGGCGAATCCCGATCTCTGGCGCGGCGCGCTCAGGACGCTGTCCTTCGCGGGGGTCACGGGCCGCATCGCCTTCGACGAGCACGGCGCGCTCAAGAACGGCGCCTCGACGCTCTATCAGGTGAAGCAGGGCGCATGGGTGCCGGTGATGACGCGCGGCGGCTGAAGCCGGTCCGCGCGCGGCGCTCGAGCCCGCTCTTTCGCTTCATCGGCCCTTTATTCCCTTCGCTTCGCGCGCACGACGATCTGCGCATGCGTATCGCGCTGCATGCGCACGAGCGCGTCGCGCATCTGCGTGAACTGCTCGGGCGAGCACATCTGCCGCCCGAAATGCGCGGAGAGCGTGCGCGAAACCTGCACCGTGCGCGAGGCCGGATCGAACACATAGTGCGATGCGTAGTCGAGCTGCGCGCCGTCCGCGAGCGCGCTCGCGGACGCGTCGCGCGGCAGGTCGGTCACGCGCGCGAACGCGGGCAGCACGATTTGTGCGTGCTCCTCATAATCGCCGCCGATGCAGGCCCACGGCTGCGTGCGCCGCGGCACCGCGAGCCACGCATCGAGTTGCGAAGCGACGCCGCCCGAAAAGCTGCTCAACGCGGGCAGCGCCGTCGTGCCGTCGGGCCAGACGAAGTGCTCGATCGTGCCGCTGGTCGTGGCGGCGAACGGCCCGCTCATTGCATCGAGCGCGCTCGTCGAAAGATGCGCCGTGCCCGCGAGGCCCGTTTGGCGCAAGCGCTGCAAGGCAAGCTGCTGCGCCTCGCGACGCGTCGCACGGCGAAATGTATTGCGCTCGGGCTCGGCGCCGGCGCCCACGTCGTCCACGCGATAGCGGTAGGCGGCATCGCCATCCGCGCCTACGTCGATTTCGAGCCGCGCCGTGCGTTCGCGCGGCTGCGTGGCGGGCGTGCGCGTGAGCACACCATCGTCGACGAGCAGCGCCGGGCGATCCATCACGCCCGCCGGCAGATAGCCGAACGCGACGCCCCCCGAGGACGTATCCGCGAACAGGCCGAGGTCGGGCAGCCACGCGATCACGTGGTCGATCGCCTCCACGCCATAGCCCGGCACCGAGGGCAGCGTGTAGACGGGGCCCAGGTTCAGCAGCGCCGCTTCGGCGCGAATGCCCACCGCCGCGAGCAGCGCCGTGAAGAGCGCGACGTGGTCCTTGCAGTCGCCGTAGCGGTCGCGCAGGATGTCCACGGCGCGGTGCGGGGCCGCCGCGGTCTCGCCCAGAAAGAGCGCCACGTAGCGGATATTCAGGCGCATCCAGTCGTAGATGCGCGCGGCCCGCTCGCGCGGATCGGTAAGCCCCGCCGTGAGCGCGCGCGCGAAGGCCGCGATGGACGGGTCCGTGGCCGTGGGATCGGCGGCTGCCTCGCGGTAGCGCGCGGCGAAGGTGGCGTAGTCGGGCACTGTCGTCACCATGAGGCGCGCCCCCCAGTTCACGCGCGCGACGGCGCCCGGTTCCAGCGGCCCGTAAGGGCCGTGACGATACTCGAAGGCGTAGCGCGTGCGGCCGTTCGCGGTCACGGGAGCGAGCGCCGTGTAGCCGCGCGCATCGACATGGAGCGGCAGGTCCGTCGGCAGATCGAAGACGAGGCGTTCGAGTTCGACCGGCTCGCCCGGCGGTTCGGCGAAGTACGAGAACGTGCCCGCCTGCAGCGCCTTCGCGCGGCGCTTCGCCCAGACGAGGCGCACGCGCGAGCCCGGCTGCACGCCCGGGAAAATCACCGTGCGCAGCACGCCGTCCTCGAAGGTCGGCGCGCCCGCCGAGCGCGGCTCCTGAACGTCGCGGATCGCGCCAGGGCCGACTTCGTGCACCGTGCCGTCCGGGTCGATGGTCTGCGCCGCCAGCGCGGTGATCGTTTCGATATCCTTATTGAACCAGACGTAGCGCTGCGCGACGGCGTCGACGCCCGCGGTGGTGTTGGCGCGCATCGTCGAGTCGTCGTGCTCCTGCACCGAGCCGTCTTTCTCGATGACGAATACGTGGACGTCGCGCTCGAGTGTGGCGGGCGGGAGGTCGGTGGGGTCGGCGGGAGTGGTGGCGTCGGTTGCGTTCGGGGTCGCGTTGGGCGCGTTGGGCGCGTTGGGCGCGTTGGGCGCGTTGGGCGCGGACGGTAACTGCGCATGCGCACACGAGGCGGCGAACGCCGCCGCGATGGCCAGCGCAAGCGCGAACACATCGTTCGCCGCCAGCCTCGCGCCGCGCCTCACGCGTTCTTTCATGCTTCGCGCCGCTCCCCTCGTCATACGCTGCGCGTATTTGCGCGATGGTATCGCGCGCGCTACCCGCTCGATCGCAGGGCCTGCGCACGCCGCGCTCAAGGCCGCCGCCTCACTGCCGCGTCCCTCGTGCTGGCCGCGTTGGACTCGGCCGGCGCACTCGCCGCACGCGGCCAGGAAGTCGCCGCAAGCTGACGTGCGCGCGCCGCGTCGCGCCATGCTCGCGGACTCGCGCCGAACTCCGCGCGAAAAGCCGCGTTGAAATTGGACAGATCGTTGAACCCGCTCGCCAGCGCAATATCGACGATCTTCGCAACGCCCGGGCCATCGCCGTCCCCGGCAAGCAGCCGCAGCGCGGCGACGCGCAGCCGCGAGCGCAACAGGTATTGGTGAGGCGTCACGCCCGCGACCGCCGAAAAGGTCCGCAGAAAATAGAACTCGCTCACGCCGGCCGCCGCCGCGAGGCTCGCCAGCGTATGGGACGCGTCGGGCGTCTCTTCGATCAAACGCAGCGTCGCGGCCACGCGCGCAGCCGCGGCCGCCGATGGCCCCGGTCCCGCCGCCGCTTGCGCCGACTGTGTCGATCGCATCGTCCGCGCCTGGCCGCGCACGTCCTTGCCGCCCGCGCTCGCGCGCAAGGTCGCGACCGCCAGCGCAAGCGCCAGTTCGTCCCACGCGGCGGGCGCGCCCGCGCCACGTTCGAGCGCCTCGACGTTCGCGCACGCTTGCGCCACAAGCGGCGCGAGCGCGCGCAGCGGCGGCACGCGCAGCGCGCTCCAGCGCCGCGCGCCCGGCGCGAGACCCGCCGCGGCGGCCTGCTCGTCGAGCCAGTCGGGATCGAAGTGAAACGAGATGCAGCGGTCGCCCGCGCCGTGGCGGTGGCCGCATTCGAAGCACGCGCCCGGCTCGCCGAGCATGAGCGCGCCGGGGGTCATCAGTTCGGGAGCGCGTGCGCCGCCGCGCAGGCGAGCGCCCTGCGCGCTGCCCGATCCGCTGCGATAGCCGAACGATCCGGCCGCGACGAGCGCAAGGCACGCGCTCGCGTGGCGCTCCTCGTAGGGCCGGTCGGCGGGGCCGAGCGTGCAGACGACGTCGTCGGCCTGCCAGCCCGTGCCGGCCGCGAGCACGCGCGCAACGGGCGGACGCGCCGTCCCCTCGCGCACGCGTTGCGCCATTGCGCGTTGCAACCCGTGTTGCAAACCGCTTTGCAGCCCGCGTTGCAAACCGACGGCGAGAGCCGACACATCGACCTCACGTAGACGATGGAACCCGCTTTTCGTTGTAGCACATCGTTTCGCCGCGCGCCGCGCCGGAAACGGGCACGGCGACGCGGCTTTGGGGCGGCACGCCGGTCAGGGCACGGCCGGAGCCCGCGGCGCGCCAACCCGGCACCAGCCGATCGAGATCGTCATGCGAGCGCCGCCGCCACGCCGCGCGTCTCGATCGCGCGCAGCAGCGACACCGCGATCCCCTCCGCCGCGAGCCGCACCTCCTCCAGCGCCGGAAACGACGGCGCGATGCGCAGATGGCTGTCCTCGGGATCGACGCCATAGGGAAACGCCGCGCCCGCGGGCGTCAGCACGAGCCCCGCTTCGCCAGCGAGCTCGACCGTGCGCCGCGCGCAGCCCGGCGGCGCGTAGAGGCTGATGAAGTAGCCGCCGCGCGGCACGTTCCAGCGCACCTGCGGCACATCCGAAAGACGCGCGCGGAACACCTCGTCCACGGCGGCGAACTTCGGCGCGAGCAGCGTGCGATGACGCGCCATCAACGCTTCAAGCGCCGCGCGGTCGCGGATGAAGCGCACGTGGCGCAACTGGTTGAGCTTGTCCGGGCCGATCGTGCGGACCGCGGCGCAGCGCTGCCACCAGGTCACGTTGCGCGGCGACGCGGCGAGCCAGGCCAGCGCGCCGCCCGCGTACGTCACCTTCGAGAGCGAGGCGAACACGAGCACGCGCTCGGCATGCCCGGCCGCCGCGCAGGCCGCGACCACGTCGGGCGTGGCCAGGCGCTCGTCGGTGAGGTGATGAAAGCGATAGGCGTCGTCCCAGAAGAGCCGGAAGTCGGGCGCGGCGGCGGGCATGGCGGCGAGCCGGCGCACCACGTCGTCCGCGTAGATGGCGCCCGTGGGATTGCTGTAGAGCGGCATGCACCACATGCCCTTCACCGAGGCGTCCTCGCGCACGAGCGCCTCCACGGCGTCCATGTCGGGGCCGTCCTCGCGCATGGGCACCGCGATCATGCGCACGCCCAGCGCCTCGCAAATCGCGAAGTGCCGGTCGTAGCCCGGCGACGGACACAGGAACGCTATCTCGCCCTGCGCGCGCCAGGGCACGCTGCGGCCCTCGCCCACCGGCACGCCGTGGAGCAGCGCGAACGCGAGCGCGTCGTGCATGAGTTCGAGGCTCGAATTGCCGCCCGCAATCACCTGCGCCGCCGGCACGCCCAGCAGTTCGGCGCCCAGTTCGCGTGCCTCGGGCAAGCCCGACGCGAGGCCGTAATTGCGGCAATCGAAGCCATCGCGCGCGCGATAGCCCTCGTCGAGCGCCGCGTCGAAGAGCCCCCGCGAGAGATCGAGTTGCTCGGGCGCGGGCTTGCCGCGCGACATGTCGAGGCGCATCTGCCGTTGCCGGAATCGTTCGTAGTTCAAATCAACTGGCGGGGTCATCGTCATCGACATGGTCGTTCCGTGCATGAAAGCGTGAGAGAGGGTCGAAGCAGCAGCGGTCCGGACCAGCATACGAGCGTCGCCACGTTCAGACAAACGCGTTATATTGAACGTTTCGATCAGCTTTTCTGATGCTGCGGCTCGCTCCGATGCCGCGCATCCGACACCCATGAAGACCCTCGATTTCGACGTCCTCGCCATGGTGGTGGCCGTCGCCGATGCCGGCAGCTTCGTGCGCGGCGCCGCGCTCGTGCACCGCTCGCAGGCGGCGCTCTCGATGCAGATCCGCGCGCTCGAAGACACGCTCGGCAAGCCGCTTTTCATCCGCGCGCCGCGCAACGTCACGCCCACGCCCGACGGCCATACGCTGATTGCCTATGCGCGGCGCATGCTCGCGCTGCGCGACGAAGCGTGGGCCTCGCTCGCGCACCCCGAGGTCAAGGGCCGGGTGTCGATCGGCATGCCCGACGACTATGCCTCGTCGCTGTTGCCGCCCGTGCTGCGCAAGTTCTCGGCGAACTGGCCGAAAGTGGAGATTCAGGTGGTCGGGTTGCCGAGCAGCGCGCTCGCGCCGCTCGTGAAGGACAACAAGATCGATCTGGCCTGCGTGACGGGCACGCGCGAGCTTGCCGGCGAATTCATCCGCTTCGAGCCGACGGTCTGGGCCGGGCCGCCCGCCAGCGCGAGCGCGGCCATCGGGCGGGAGATCTGGCGCGAGCGGCCGCTGCCCATCGCGCTCTTCAGCGCGGGCAGCGTCGCGCGCGCGAACGCGATTGCCGCGCTCGAACGCGAGAAGATCGCCTATCGCACGTCTTATGAAAGCCCGAGCCTGATGGGCCTGTGCAGCATGGTGGCGGCGGGCCTCGCGGTCGCGCCGCTCGCGCGCTGCGCGGTGCCCGAGACCTTCGTCACGCTGGGCCGCCAGCATGGCCTGCCCGAACTGCCGGAGCTCGAAGTGGTGCTCGCGCGCAGCGCCCGCTCGAACCGGCCGACGTGCGACTTTCTCGCCGAGCAGATTCTCGCGGAGTTGCGGATTTGAGCCGATGCGGTCGCACGCCGGGCGCGGTCACCCGGCAAGGCGAAATCAATCGTCGGGAGTGGATCGCGTCAGCAGCGCGTGAAGACGCGTGATGTGGCGCAGCAGCAGTTCGCGATGCTTCTCGATCTGCTCGAGCCGCCCCTCGAGATCGGCGCGCGCGCGCTCGTCGTGCTCCGCATGGGCAATCACGTCTTCGATGCGCGAGCGCAGCGCCTCGGGCTCCACCGGCAGCATGCTCAGATGCCGTTCGAGCTTGCGCACGTCCTGGGCGGCCAGCTCGCGGATCTTGCGCGTGCCGGCCACGCGCCGCTGGCTATCCTGTGCGGCCACGCTCTGCGCGCGCCGGGCGTCCGCGCCGTGGCCGAAGATCGGCTCGGTGCGCAGCACCGGCGCCTTGCGCATCGGATGCGCAGTGCCGCGAAAGCGCCCCCGCGGCGTTTCATCGGCGATCGCGTCGCGCGCCTCCTGGGGCACGTCGCCGGCGCTATGCGGCTCGTCCATCCAGCCTTCGGGCAGGCCCGTGACGGACTCCACGCCGCGCACGAACTCCGCGCTGAAATCGCGCTGCCCCGAAGCGATCAGCTTCATGTAGCTCGCGGAAAACGTCATCATCCTCGCGAGCCGCGTGACCGCGCCCACTTCGCGCGTGAGCAGCGCGAGGTTCGCGCGCCACACGGGCATGAGCGTTGCGCCGGAATCTTCCATCGCGGAGGTCCTCCCTCGTGGGCCAGGCAAGCCTGGCCGATAGCTAAAGGGTAGCCGCTTCGCGAGGCAGGACGCAACCCGGGCGCTGCAACGCATGCTGTATCACTACTGTAAGGAAGAGCAGAGCAAGCCTGCTCAACTGCGCTACGAGGGCGCGCGCCGGGCGTTGCGCGCGGCGCGACAAGCGGGGTCGCAACGTTTGAGCGCCACGCGCCGATAGCACGACTGTTGCTAAGGCGCACGAAAGACGAAGTTTAGCGAAAGAAATTGCTTCGGAGGACCTGGCATCTGCGAACCCGCTGCAACGCCGCTAACGAATACGAAAGCAAAAAGAAAGGAATCAGGCCGGCAGATGCCGCCTAGAAATGCCCCGTAAAGCGATACCGGCTGCCCGGATGCCAGAGGTTCGCGACCGAAGCCACGCGTCCGCTCGAACGCGTGCGCCGATGCAGCACGAGGCACGGCTCGACTTCGGCCATCTTGAGCCGCGCGCGGGTGTCGTCCTGCGGAGCGAGCGCCTCGATGCGGTACTCCACGGCCTGGAGCGGCGCGACGCGCATGAGGTAGTGATTCGGCGTGGTGGACGTGAAGTCCTGCGCCGCGTAATCCGGCGCGACGGCCGGATTGACCCAGCGTTCTTCGAGCTGCACGGGCTCGTCGTTCTCGAAGTGCAGCATGCGCGAGTAGAAAACCTTGTCGTTCGCGCGCAGCCCCATTTCGATGGCGAGCGCCTCGTCGGCGGGCAGCACGCCGATCTCCAGCACCTCGGCGCGGTAGCCATGCCCGCGCGCGAGAATTTCGTCGGAGATGCTGCGGATCGCCACCAGCGTGGACTCGTACTTCGGGCGCGCGACAAAGGTGCCCGCGCCCTGCACGCGCGTGAGCACCTGCTCGGCGGTAAGTTCGCGCAACGCGCGGTTCACCGTCATGCGCGCGACCTTGAACTCGCGCGCGAGCTCGTTCTCCGAAGGCACCTGGTCGCCTTCGCTCCACTCGCCCGCGTGAATGCGCGCGAGGATGAAGTCCTTGATGCCCTGATATGCGGGTGCGTTCATCGCGTGCTCGAAGGGGCCGGCGGGGTCGACGTGCGCTTCATCTCGGCCCCCGGCCCGCTCGCTGCCGTTTCCGTTAGCGCGCTTCCGAC